>NZ_LZKC01000072.1:0-15566 GCF_001672685.1 Mycobacterium sp. E2462 | reverse complement strand
CACCGCGGGGATCGTCATCAGGTCGTCGCGCACGGTGACGGCATCGGCAGTCTCCAGCGCCAGGTCGGCGCCGCCGCGACCCATGGCGATCGACGCGTGCGCGGCCGCCATCGCCGGGGCATCGTTGACGCCGTCACCGACCAGCAGCACCCGAAGGCCGCTAGCCTCGAACTCGCGTACCGCCGCGACCTTGCCGTCGGGCAACAGGTCGGCGCGGACATCGTCGACCCCGAGATGCGCGGCCAGGCGCGCCGCGGCCCGGCGGTTGTCCCCCGTGAGCACGACCGGGGGAGCCGACGTCAGCGCGGCGACGGCCCGCACCACGTGCGCGGCGTCCGGCCGTACGGTGTCGTCGAGGCCGAGCACGCCCACCCGCCGGCCGTCGACGGTCACCACGACGGCGGTCGCCCCGGCCGCCTGCAACGCGTCGACGGCGGCGTCGTCAGCCAACCCTCGCGGGCTGATCACCTCGACCACGTGGCCGTCCACGCCGGCGCGCACCCCGCTGCCCGGCATCGCCACGAACTCGTCGGGTTGCGGCACCGCGAGGCCCCGCCGGCGGGCGGCCGCGCAGATGGCGTTGCCCAGCGGATGCTCGCTGAAATGCTCTGCGGCGGCGGCGATCCGCAGCACCTCGTCCTCGCCGGACCGGCCGTCGGCGGGCGCGACGCTGGTCAGCCGCGGCGTGCCGGTGGTGAGCGTGCCGGTCTTGTCGAAGGCGACCACGCCGAGGTCGCCGAGGTGCTCCATGGCCACCGCCGATTTGATTAGCACGCCGTGGCGGCCGGCATTGGCGATCGCCGAGAGCAGCGGCGGCATGGTCGCCAGCACCACCGCGCACGGGGACGCGACGATCATGAAAGTCATGGCGCGCAGCAGCGTGGCCTGCAGGCCGGAGCCGCACAGCAGCGGCACCGCGAACAGCCCGAGGGTCGCCGCCACCACGCCCACCGAGTAACGCTGCTCGACCTTTTCGATAAACAGCTGGGTCCGCGCCTTCGTGGCGGACGCCTCGGCGACCAGGGCGACGATGCGCGCGACGACGGTCTGCGACGGATCCCGCGTGACGCGCACGCGCAGCATCCCCATTCCGTTCAGCGTGCCCGCGAAGACTTCCTCGCCCGCGGTCTTGCCGACGGGCAACGGCTCCCCGGTGACCGAGGACTGGTCGACGTCCGAGGACCCGCCGGCGACGACGCCGTCGGCGGAGACCCGCTCCCCGGGACGGACGACGACGAGATCGCCGACGCGGAGGCGTTCGGCGTCGACGACGGTCTCGGTGCCGTCGTCAGCGAGGCGGGTGGCCCGGTCGGGCGCAAGGTCGAGCAGTCCCCGCACCGAGTCCTCGGTGCGCCTGGTGGCCGCGTCCTCCAAGGCCCCGGAGGTGGCGAAGATGACGATCAGCAGAGCGCCGTCGAACACTTGCCCGATGGCGGCCGCGCCGATCGCGGCGACGACCATCAACAGGTCGACGTCGAGGGTGCGAAACCGCAACGCTCGCAGCCCTTCTGACGCAGGGAACCAGCCGCCGCTGGCATAGCACGCCAGGTACAGGGACCACCACAGCCACGGCGGCCCGCCGCACAGCTGGACCGCGATTCCGGCGAGGAACAACAGCAGCGCGGCAAACGCCCAGCGGGCCGACGGGACCGCCCACAGCGCCCGGTGGCGGGGCATCGGTGCGGTGGGTCTGCGCGTCGGGGGCGCGGCGGTGGCATCCATTGAAAGCATGTATACATGTAAAGATCTTCATGTGTCATGTGCAATGGTGTGACGTGCTTCAATGGAGCGATGGGACACGGGGTGGACGGCCGGGTCACGCCGCCGGCAGCACTCGACGCGGCGTCGGCGGGCAAGATCGCCGAGACGCTGCAGGCCCTCGCCTCGCCCAACCGGCTGATGATCCTGACGCGGCTGCGCCAGTCGCCGTGTTCGGTCGGCGAATTGTCGACGGCGGTCGGAATGGAACAACCGGCGGTATCGCACCAGCTGCGGTTGCTGCGCGCGCTCGGCCTGGTCTCCGGTGACCGCAGCGGTCGCAACATCGTCTACCGCCTCTATGACAACCACGTCGCGCAATTGCTCGACGAGGCCGTCTATCACATCGAGCACCTGCGTCTGGGCGCCAGGGACACCACGGCCTAGCCGGATGTCGGCACGCGTCCGCCCCGCCGGCGGGGCACCGACGGGGCGGAGCGTCTGTCGTCAGAACCGTTGTGGCGCAGCCCTATTCGTTCGCGGGAAGCAGGATCGTCTTGCCGGGTAGCCGCCCGGCGTCGGCGTCGTCGTGCACGGACGCTGCCGCCGCCAATGGCCGGCGCTCGGCGACGTGGATGCGCAACTGTCCGGCGTCGACGCGGCTGACCAGGCCGGCCAATTGCGTTGCGTCGCTGCGCACGAACACCCGCTCGGCGCGCACGCGGCGCCCGGGATCCGGCTGCCCGGCCGTCATGGTGCCGACGTGAATGCCGCCGTCGGCCACCGCCGCCACGAGGGCCGCCGTCTGCTCCGGCGTGGTGCTCACCACGTTGAGGATCACATCGAACGGTTGGCCGTCGATGGTGACCGGGGCGCCCGCGTAGTCGATGTAGCCGACGATGCGGTCGGCGCCGTAACCGCGAAGCCGCTCGGCGCTGTCCGGTTTCGCGGTCGCGGTGACGGTGGCGCCCGCCTGCTTTGCGAGCTGAACCGCGTAGCCACCGACCGCTCCGGCGGCACCGTTGATCAGGACGGTCTGTCCGGCCGTCAGCCCCGCGATGTCGAACAGCGCCTGCCATGCCGTCAAAGCGGCCGTGGGCAGGGCGGCCGCCTCGGCCAGGGGCACCGTCCTGGGGGCCGCCGCCAGCGCGTCGGCCGGTGCGAGCACGTAGTCGGCGGCGGCGCCGTCGGACTCCATCGGCAGGAGGGCCACCACCGCGTCCCCGAGCTGCCAACCCGGCACGTCCTCGCCCAGCGCGGCGACCGTGCCGGCGACGTCGATGCCGGGGATGTGCGGCAACGTGATGGCGAACTCCTGGGCCAGGTAACCGCCGCGAATCCCGGCGTCCACCTGGTTGAACGACGTGCCGGCCACCTTGACCAACACCTGGCCCGGTCCCGGTGCCGGGCGCTCGACCTCCGCGTATTCCAAAACCTCGCTGCCGCCGTAGCGGTGGTAACGCACTGCCTTCATGATCGCCTCCCTGGTATGTGCTTCGAATTCGAAGCGGTTACCCCCGCTGCAACTGCTTCGAATTCGAAGCGATTCCGCGCCAGGGCGTGACGCTGGGCACAATGCTTCGACATCGAAGCTTTACGCTGAAGCTATGGCCGAAGCGCTCGGGCCCGAGCAACTGCGCACCTACTTCGCCCTGACCGAGTCGGCGAGCCTGATCCAGTACGCCGTGCAGGGGCAGCTGCGCGCCGACGGCGACCTGAGCTACGTGCAGTTCGAAATCCTGGCCACCCTGGCCGACGCCGGGCGCTCGCTCACCATGACCGACCTCGCCGATCGCCTGGTCTACAGCCGCAGCGGCCTCACCCATCAGGCGGGGCTGCTGGAGCGGGCGGGCCTGATCACCCGCGCGGCGAGCCCGCACGATCAACGCGCGACGGCGGTCGACATCACCGATGCCGGGCGGCAGCGGGTCGCCAGGGTGCTGCCCGGCCACGTGCAGGTGATTCACGATCTGCTCTTCGCCGCGCTGTCGGACCGGGACGTGCGCGCGCTGGGCGACATCATGGGTCGCGTCCGCGAGCACCTGCGGGGCCGTCCGCCGCGTTCGGCCGCGGCGCGCAAACGCTCGGCCGGAAGCTAGCGGCGTCGCCGGCGGCGGATCTGGGTACTGGTCTGAAGTGTCGACCCGGCGCCACGACGGAAAGGACCCCATGACGAGCGGTGAGAGCGACGCCACCGACGGCCTGCTGCAGGAATTGCTGTTCGCCTACGGGCCCTGCGGGCAAGAGGATGCTGTGCGGGCGGTGTGCGCCCGCGAACTCCAACCGCTCGTCGACGACATGTGGACCGACGACGCCGGCAACCTGATCGGCTTCGTCGGCGCCGGCGGGGCGCCGCGCGACCACACCCACCGGCTCAAACACACCGCGGGCCCCGGCGCCGGGACGCGGGTGATGGCGCACATCGACGAGCTGTCGATGTTGGTCAAGCGCGTCGAGCCCGACGGCTCGCTGCATTTGACGCAACTGGGCACCATGTACCCCGGCAACTTCGGTCTCGGCCCCGTCGCCGTGCTGGGCCAGCACGAAACCCTCACGGCCGTACTCACTTTGGGGTCCGAGCACACCACGCAGGAGAGCCAGCGGATCTGGGAGACCAAACCCGACCAGGGCGACCGGTCGCTGGATTGGGATCACGTCTACGTCTTCACCGGCCGCAGCGTCGACGAGCTGACGGCCGCGGGAGTGCGGGCCGGGACGCGCGTGTGCGTCGACCGCAGCAAGCGAACGCTGGTCGACGTGGGGGATTACGTCGGGTGCTACTTCCTGGACGACCGCGCGGCGGTCACCGCCCTGCTGCGTGCCGCGCGGGAGTTGCACGACCGCGGCGCGCGGCCCGCCGAGGATGTCTATCTGGTCTGCACCACCAACGAGGAGATCGGCGGGGTGGGCGGCTCGTACGCCAGCGCGTCGCTGCCCGGCGCGCTGACCTTGGCGTTGGAGGTCGGGCCCACCGAACGCGAATACGCGACCAGCGTCGCCGGCGGCCCGATCGTCGGCTACAGCGACGCCCTGTGCATTTACGACAAGGACGTCGCCGACCGGCTGATGCAGATCGCCACCGACCGCGGCCTGTCACCGCAGGCCGCCGCGCTCGGCGCCTTCGAGTCCGACGCCTCGCACTCCAAGGCCAACGGCCTGACCCCGCGGGCCGGCCTGCTGTGCCTGCCCACGCTGAGCACCCACGGTTACGAGGTGATCGCCCGCCACGCAATCGATGACATGGCCGGAATCGTCGTCGACTTCGTGCTGCAGGCCACCCGGGACGCGGTGTAGCCCACGGTCGTTTCGGCAAATCCGCGCCGACGTCGCTGGTCACGCTGCTACGCTTCGCGACGAGCGATGCTGGCCGCGCGGACATGACGGCCCCCGAAGCGATGCTGAGTCGGAAGGACCTTCATGGCAAGGCCACGAATCCGCGCCCGCGCGCCGTTGCGGATCTCGTTCGCCGGAGGCGGCACCGATGTGCCGCCCTTCCCGACCACCGAGGGCGGCTGCGTGCTGTCGGCGACCATCGACCGCTACGCCCAGGGGTCGCTCGTCCCGCGGACCGATCGCCGGGTGAGCATCGAGTCGGTGGACTTCAAGACCACGCACGAGATGACGCTCGACAGTGAAATCCTCTACGACGGCAGCCTCGATCTGATCAAGGCCGCCGTCCGCAGATTCGGCCGCGACGGCACCGACGGCTACGACCTGGTGCTGCGGTCCAGCGCGCCGCCGGGCTCGGGGTTGGGCTCGTCGTCGACGATGATGGTGGCGCTGACCGGCCTGCTCGCCGAGCACTACCGGGTGCCGATGGGGGAATACGAGACCGCGCAGCTGGCCTGCGCCATCGAACGCGAAGACCTCGGCATCGCCGGCGGCATGCAGGACATGTACGCCGCGACGTTCGGCGGGTTCAACTTCATCGAGTTCACCGACCGGGTGATCGTCAACCCGTTGCGCATTCGCGACGAGACCGCCTTCGAGCTCGAGCTGAGCCTGCTGCTCTGCTACACCGGCATCACCCGGGACTCCGCGCGCGTGATCGAGGACCAAACTCGGCGCGCCACAACGGGTTCCGGCGACACCCTGGCGGGTCTGCGGGCGCAGAAGGAACTGGCCGTCGCGATGAAGGCCGCGCTGCTCACCGGCCAGCTCAACGAATTCGGCGCGCTGCTCGGCGAGGCGTGGAACGAGAAGAAACGCATGTCGCCCTACATCACCAACGCGCGCATCGACGAGCTCTACGACGTGGCCACCCGAAACGGTGCGCTGGGCGGCAAGCTCACCGGGGCCGGCGGTGGCGGTTACATCCTGCTGTTCTGCGACTTCGCCAAGAAGCACCGCCTGATCGAGGCGTTGGAGTCCGCGGGGGCCACCATCACCGAATTCGCCTTCGAGAGCAAGGGATTGACCACATGGCAGGCGTGAGCATGTCCGACGTCGTCGCTCCGGACGCCGGGCTGGTCCGGCAGCGACTGGCGGAGACGATCGCCGTCAAACAGCAGATGCTCGACGGCGATTTCGCCGCGCGGACCGTCGAGGTCGCGCAACTGATGATCGACTGCCTGCGCGCGGGCGGCAAGGTGATCTTCCTCGGCAACGGCGGCTCCGCGCAGGACGCCGGACATCTGGCGGCGGAGTTGATGGGCCGCTTCGCGTTCGACCGCCCGGGCCTGGCCGCGTTCAGCCTGCCCGACGCCACCGCGGCGATGACCGCGATCGGCAACGACTACTCCTACGACGAGGTGTTCGCCCGCCAGGTGCTCGCCGCCGGCCGCCCCGGCGACGTGGTGGTGGGCCTGACCACCTCCGGCAACTCGGCGAACGTCGTGCGCGCGCTCGAGGCCGCGGACCGGGCCGGCATGTGCACCGTTGCGCTCACCGGAGCCCGCGGCGGCAAGGTGGCCGACGTGGCGCGGCTGTGCATCCGGGTGCCCAGCCACGACACCGGCCGCATCCAGGAGGCGTGCCTTCATCTGGGTCACTCGATCTGCGAGATGGTCGAAGCGGCGCTGTTTCCCAGACCATCCTGACGATGCGCCCGCGCAGCGTCCGCACCGTCTTCCTGGACCGCGACGGCACTATCAACGTCAAAGCCGCCGAAGGCGAATACGTCACGCGCGCAACCGATCTGGTTCTGTTGCCGGGCGCGGCCCGGGCGGTGGCGGCCCTGAACGCCGCCGGCCTGCGGACCGTGTTGGTGACCAACCAGCGGTGGCTGTCCGGGCCGTCGGCGGACCCGGCGGGCTTCGACGCCGTGCAGGAACGCCTGACGCAGCTGCTCGCCGAGGAGAGCGCGCACCTGGACGCCGCGTATCACTGCCCCCACGCGGCGGACAGCTGTGACTGCCGAAAGCCCCTGGCGGGCATGCTGTTTCGCGCCGCCCGCGAGCACGGCCTGGACTTGGCCGAGTCCGTCATGGTCGGGGACAGCCCCGCCGACGTGGCCGCCGGGCGCGCCGCCGGCTCGGGCACCATTCTGCTGCGCCCGGCCGGCGCGCCGGTCGCACCGGAAGCCGCGGACGCCGTGGTCGAGGACCTGGCCGCCGCCGTGCGACTCATCTTGGCCGGCAACGGGATCGGCGTCAGCGCCGGGTGAAGCGCCGGGCCACCGAGCGGGCCATCAGGGCGAGCGCGAACGGCAGGTCGTCGCGCAGGTAGCGGCGCGCGAGCCGCCGCGGCTCGAGCGCCAGCCGGTGCAGCCACTCAAAACCCAGCCGCTGGATGACCGGCGCCGCCCGGCGGACCGCGCCGGCGGCCATCGCGATGCCGCCGCCGCAGGCCAAGAACCAGGCGTCGGGCAACTCGGCGCGCAGCGACTCGATGAGACGCTCCTGCCGGGGAAACCCGAGCCCGACGAACACCAGGTCGGGGGCGGCGGCGGCCAGGACCGTGACGGCCCGGCGGGTTCCCTCCGGAGTGCGGTCGAAGCCGAACTCGGGCGACAGCGTGCCGGCGATCCGCGTGCCGAATCGGGCCGCGAGCGCCGCGCCCGCGCGGTCCGGGATGCCGTCGGCGCCGCCGAACAGATAGACCGACTTCCCGTCGGCCGCCGCCGCCTCACACAGCGCGAAGATCAGCGACGAGCCGGCGACCCGCTCGGGCAGCGGGTCGCCCTGGATGCGCGCGGCCCACACCAGCGGCATGCCGTCGGCGACCACCACCGACGCGCGGGCGATCAAATCGGCAAGGCCGGCGTCGCGGGCGGCCGCGCGGGCCACGTCGACGTTGACCGGGGTGATCGAGCCGCCCTGACCGGCGGCCCACTCCTTGCGCACCACGTCAACGACCTGCTGCTGAGTCAGCGCGTCGAATGAGACGTCGCCCACCCGGATCCGGGGACGATGAGCGGCGCTCACCCGCTCATCATGCCCGACGCCGCCGTCGGACACGACGCGCGGCGAAACCGTGTCACCTCGCATCCTTGCCGGGGCCGCGACCCTGCTCATAACCTGGGCAACATCCGAGCGCGTCCAGGAACGTCGGGCCTGGCGCAGAAGACGACGGCAACGCAGGCGGGCAGGTCATGACACAGCGGTCACTGCGACGCGCGGCTCGAGGCCGCGCTGCGGTGGCGGGCGGGTTGTCACAGTGGTCGGACTGACCGGCGCGCGGGCCGACGAGCTGGCCACGATGGACATCTTCAAGGGATGTCCCCTCGACGAGCTGGCCCCGCTGGCGGGGCGCCTGATGCCGCTGTTCGCCGCGGCGGGGCAGGTGCTGATGCGCCAGGGCGAGCAGGCGGTGTCGTTCCTGCTGATCGCCACGGGCAGCGCCGAGATCCACCACGTGGGGTCCGACGGCGTGGTGGCGGTCGGCGAGGCGACCGCGGGCACCATCATCGGCGAGATCGCCCTGCTGCGCGACATTCCCCGCATCGCGACGGTCACCACCGCCGAGCCGCTGACCGGCTGGATCGGCGATAACGACGCGTTCACCCGGCTGATCCACATCCCCGGCGTGCTGCCACGGCTGCTGCGCACGGTGCGGCAACGCCTCGCCGGGTTCATCACCCCGATCCCGATCCGGGTGCGCGACGGCACCCGGCTGCTGTTGCGGCCGGTGTTGCCCGGCGACGACGAGCGGACGGTGCGCGGGCACATCCGGTTCTCCAACGAGACGCTGTACCGGCGCTTCATGACCGCCCGGCGGCCCAGCCCCGCGCTGATGCATTACCTGTCCGAGGTCGACTACGTCGACCACTTCGTGTGGGTGGTGACCGATGGGGACGACCCGGTGGCCGACGCCCGCTTCGTGCGCGACGAACACGACCCGACAGTCGCCGAGATCGCCTTCATGGTGGCCGACGCCTACCAGGGCCGCGGCATCGGCAGCTTTCTGATCGGCGCGCTGTCGATCGCCGCCAGCATCGACGGTGTCGAAAGGTTCTCGGCGCGAATGCTTTCCGATAACCTGCCGATGCGCGTCATCATGGACCGCTACGGCGCGGTGTGGCGTCGCGAGGACGTCGGGGTCATCACCACCGTCATCGACGTGCCGCGCCGGCGCGACCTCAAGCTCCGCCGCGACGTCGCCGATCAGATCCAGCGCGTCGCCCGGCAGGTGATCGAGGCGGTCGGCTGACGCCGGCGGCGTGGGCGGGCCGGCACCGCCCCGCCGCTGTGCTATGAACTCCGCATGCGGCCGTTCAGGTGGGGCCCGGCAGTGCTTCCCGCGCTCGCGGCGCTGCTGGCCGGCTGCGGGCACCCGCACCCGCCCGCGCCCTCGGCCAGCCCCACCAGATCGGCGCCGCCGGCCTCCGCCACGATCACCCCGGCCAACATCAAACGGGTGGTGCGCGACCTGCCGCCCGGATACGAGGTGACCACCGGGATCCCCAGCGGCGCCAACCCGCGGGTGATCTGGCACCTGGAGGCCGACGCCCGCGCCAAGCCGCTCGGCTGTGCGCGGCTGGCCGATCCGGGGGAGGGCGGCGACCAGTCGGCGCAGGGCCTGTCCGGGTCGGGCGGCGGCGGGATCGTCGACGCGGTGGTGGTCGCTTTGCCGGGACCCGTGGATTTTCCGCAAGACCTGCTGGCGACGTGCGCGCAGTGGAGCCTGGCCGACGAACACACCACCGCGGCGGTGCGCCACGCCGACGCGCCGCACATCGACGGGGCCGCGACATTGGGCATGGTCAGCGACATCCGCTCGTCGGTCGAGGCGGGCACCGAAATCGATTCGCGCACATACACGTTCATCGCCTACCTGGGCAACTACTACGCGTTCACCACGCTCACCACCGATCCCGGATCCGTGCAACCGGCGCTGCCGGCGCAATTCGCCGCCGACCTTCTGGTCAAAACGGTGTCCACGTTGCGCGGCTGAGCGACCCGCTTGGGTAGATTGAGGCCCGATGTCGAAGGTGTTGCTCACGGTGGCGGCTGTGTGCCTGCTCGCCGGCTGCTCATCGGGGAGCTCCGCCAAGGTCGACATCAACAAGGTCTCCGACGTCAAGGCCAGCTTCGGGCCCGAGTTCCATGTCACCGACATCAGCGAACGGGGCATCGACCCCAAGCTGCTGGCCGCCCGCAGGCTGCCCGACGGCCTGACCTTCGACCCCGCCAACTGCGCGAAAGTCGCGGCGGGACCCCAGCTGCCGGCCGACCTGCAGGGCAACATGGCCGCGGTGTCCGCCGAGGGCAAGGGCAACCGGTTCGTGGTCATCGCCCTCGAGACGTCGAAGGAGCTGCCGGTCGACGACCCCGGCAAGGACTGCGCGAAGGTGACTTTCACCGGGCCGCAGGTGCGCGGCGGCGTGCAGGTTGTCGACGCGCCGCACATCGAGGGCGCGCGGACGCTGGGCGTGCACCAGGTGCTGCAGGCCCTCGCGCCCGCCGGCCCGCCCCGCGCCGGCGAGCTCTACGACTTCTCCGCCCACTTCGGCGACTACCAGGTGGTCGTCATCGCCAACCCGCTGGTGATCCCCGGCCAGCCGGTGGCCCCGGTCGACACCCAACGGGCCCGTGACCTGCTCACCAGGGCCGTGGCCGCCATCCGGGGCTGAAACGCATCCGGTTGTTCGCCGCGTCGGCCAGCTCAGCGCACGCCGCGTGGCCGGAACTGGATGCTGACGCGCGGGCCGACCGGCAGCGCCGTCTTCGGCACGGCGTGCTCCCAGGTGCGCTGGCACGACCCGCCCATCACCAGCAGGTCCCCGTGCGCCTGCGGCAGCCGCAGCGCCCGCCCGCCCCCGCGGCGCCGCATGGCGAACGTGCGGGTGGCGCCCAGGCTGACGATCGCGACCATGGTGTCCTCGGAGCTGCTGCGCCCGATCGTGTCGCCATGCCACGCCACGCTGTCGGCCCCGTCGCGGTAACAGCACAGCCCCACGGTGGTGAACGGCTCGCCCAACTCACCGGCGTAGATGTCGTTGAGCCGGCGCCGCAACCGGGCCAACTCCGGGTGCGGGGCGTCCTGCACCGCGAGGTCGTGGAAGCTGATCAGCCGCGGGACGTCGACCACCCGGTCGTACATCTGGCGGCGCTCCTCCCGCCACGGCACCGTCGCGAGCAGCGCGTCGAGCAGCCCGTCGGCGTCCGTCAGCCAGCCCGCGCGGATCTCGATGAAGGCGCCGTCGCCGAGCTGCCGGCGCTCGGTGTGTTGAAACAGGGAGCCTTGGACCGCGATCTCCACGCATCCGAGTTTATCGCACACCCGTTCGATGGCGGGGCGCACGCGGCGGGTGCGTGGCGCGCGCGGCGGCTACCGTTGACTGGTGGGTGTGGTTGAGCTGGGCACGAATTCCGAGGTGGGCGCGCTGCGGGTGGCGATCCTGCACCGACCCGGCGGCGAGTTGCGCCGGCTGAACCCGCGCAACGTCGACCAGCTGCTGTTCGACGGTCTGCCGTGGGTGGCGCGCGCGCAGGAGGAACACGACCAGTTCGCCGAGCTGCTGCGGTCGCGTGGGGTCGAGGTGTTGCTGCTGTCGGACCTGCTGACCGAGGCGCTGACGCACAGCGGCGCCGCCCGCATGCAGGGCGTCGCGGCCGCCGTCGACGCCCGCCGGCTCGGAGTGCCCCTGGCGCAAGCCCTTTCGGGCCACCTGCGCGGCCTGGCCCCCGGTCGGCTGGCCCAGGTGTTGATGGCGGGGCTGACGTTCAGCGAATTATCGCCAGAGACCCGCAGTGAGGGCTCGCTGGTGTGGCGCATGCACCAGGGCGGTGATTTCGTCATCGACCCGCTGCCGAACCTGGTGTTCACCCGCGACTCGTCGATCTGGATCGGCCCGCGGGTGGTGATCCCGACGCTGGCGTTGCGGGCCCGCGCCCGCGAGGCGTCGCTGACCGATCTGATCTACGCGCACCACCCGCGGTTCACCGGGGTGCGGCGCGCCTACGAATCGCGCACCGCACCCGTCGAGGGCGGTGACGTGCTGCTGCTCGCCCCCGGTGTGCTCGCAGTGGGGGTGGGGGAGCGGACCACCCCGGCGGGCGCGGAGGCGTTGGCGCGCAGCCTGTTCGACGACGGCCTGGCGCAGACGGTGCTGGCCGTGCCGATCGCCCAGCGGCGCGCGCAGATGCACCTGGACACGGTGTGCACGATGGTCGACACCGACACCGTGGTGATGTACGCCAACATCGTGGACTCGTTGACCGCCTTCCCGATCCGGCGCACGCCCGACGGCGTGGTGATCGGCGAGGAGGCCCCGTTTCTGGAGGCGGCCGCCGCGGCGATGGGCATCGACAAGCTGCGCGTCATCGACACCGGCCTGGACCCCGTCGTCGCCGAGCGCGAGCAGTGGGACGACGGCAACAACACGCTGGCGCTGGCGCCGGGCGTCGTCGTGGCCTACGAGCGCAACCTGCAGACGAACACCCGATTGTCGGACGCCGGCATCGAGGTGCTCACCATCGCCGGATCGGAGCTGGGCACCGGCCGCGGCGGCCCCCGCTGCATGTCGTGCCCCGTCGCGCGGGAGTTGCTGTAGCGCTGTCCCGCTTTCGCCGAGATTGCCGTCATGGTCCCGATTTTCGGGACGGCGCGACCCTCACGGCAATCTCGGCGCGGTGCGACGGGCCAACGCCTCGCGGGTGCGGGCGATGACGGCCTGCGGGCGGTCCTCGTTGACTACTCGGATGACCAGCCAGCCCAAGCGGTTGACCATCTCGGCGCGCCGAATGTCCTTCACATACTGGTTGCGGTCCGTCCGATGATGGTCGCCGTCGTACTCGAGGGCCACCATCGGCGCGTCCCAGCCCATATCGAGATAGGCCACGACGGGGCCCTCGGTCACCCGGATCTGCGTCACCGGCCGCGGCAGGCCCGCATCGATGAGGACCAGCCGCAACCAGCTTTCCTTGGGCGATTGCGCGCCACCGTCCATGAGCGCCAGCGGGGCGCGACAGCTGCGGACGCCCCGGGCGCCCTTGTGACGCGCGATCAGCGGGGTGACGTCCGCAGCGGTGACGCCGGTGGCGGCGGAAAGGGCGTCGAGGTGGGCGACCGCGGCGGTGCGCGGCAGGTGCCTTGCCAGGTCGAACGCGGTGCGCGCCGGATTCGTGACGCGGAGCCCCCCGAACTCGACGAGGTCGGCGGCGTCGATGCGCTCGCGGCGGACGATCACCCCGGGCGGCGGATGGTGGAACGGCCCGACGATCTCGATGGGGGTCAACCGGTCGACCCATTTGGCGCCGTGCAGCGCGGCCGCGGCCCGCCCCGCGATGATGGCCTGCCGGCCCGACCACAACCACGCCGCTTGGATGTTGTCGGCCAGCGACCTGGCCCGGTCGCCGGGGAGGTACACGTTGCGGTGCACGCGTTGGTAATTGTGACGGCAGCTGGCCTCGGGTCAGCCGGCCGCGCTCGATCGCCTCGGTTCCGAGAAAGACGCCAGCCACGCGGTCATGATGCGCGCCCGCCCCGACACATTCGCCGAGATTGCGCTCATGGTCGCGATTCGGGCGAAAACACGACCATGACGGCAATCTCGGCGCAGAGAAGAGGGGTGGGGCGCAGAAGAAGAGGGGTGGGGCTAGCGCCAGCTGGGCAGCCAGATCTCCATGTCCCACGTCTGCTGGGAGATGGGCATGCCCGTCAGCACGGGGAACAGCCACGCGAAGTTGGTCACCACCAGCGCGACGTAGCAACAGACCGCGATCAGCCCCAGCGTCCTGCGTTCGCTCGCGGCGGGTGGGCGGCCCGCCGAGTAGAGGACGTCACCGCACACCAACGCGATCCCCATCACCAGAAACGGCGCCATCGTCGAGGCGTAGAAGAAGTACATCTGCCGGTCGATGTCGGCGAACCACGGCAGCCAGCCGGCGCAATACCCGACCAGCACCGCCGCGTACCGCCAGTCGCGGCGCACCAGCGACCGCCACAACCCGTAGACCAGCACCGGAACCGCCAGCCACCACATGGCGGGCGTGCCGACCAGCATCTCGGCCTTGACGCACGACTGCGCCCCGCAGCCCGGCACGTTCTGCTGGTCGATGGCGTAGAGCACGGGGCGCAGCGACATCGGCCACGCCCACGGCTTGGACTCCCACGGGTGATAGTTGCCGGCCGCGTTGGTCAACCCGGC
Organism: Mycobacterium sp. E2462; assembly: GCF_001672685.1. Classification (NCBI taxonomy): domain Bacteria; kingdom Bacillati; phylum Actinomycetota; class Actinomycetes; order Mycobacteriales; family Mycobacteriaceae; genus Mycobacterium; species Mycobacterium sp. E2462. The sequence continues at coordinate 1,336 of NZ_LZKC01000072.1, read as the reverse complement.
GTGGAACTGGAAGGCCTTCGCGGTGTAGTGCCACAGCGAGCGCACGGCGTCGGGCAGCGGCACGATCGAGCGGGGGCCGATCGTCAGGCCCACCTCGTGCCGGTCGATCGCGGTCTCCGAGGCGAACCACGGCGCGTAACTGGCCAGGTACACGCCCACCGGGATGATCGCCAGCGCGTACGCGGTGGGCAGCAGGTCCCGTCCCCAGGTGCCCACCCACGGGCGGGTGACCTGATACTGGCGGCGCGCTGCCACGTCGAAGGCCAGCGACATGGCCCCGAAGAACACCACGAAGTACAGGCCGGACCACTTTGTCGCGCAGGCCAATCCGAGCATCACCCCGGCCAAAAACCGCCACCACCGCACGCCCAGCCGCGGACCCCACAGCGTCGCGGCGGCGCGGCCCTCCAGCAGCGCGACGTGCAGGCGCCGGCGCACCTCGTCGCGGTCGACGATGAGCGCGCCGAACGCCGCGACCACGAAGAAGGTGAGCGTGCCGTCGAGCAGCGCCGTGCGGGCGGTGACGAAGCTGACGCCGTCGCAGATGACCAGCACGCCGGCGATGGCGCCGACCAGCGTCGAGCGGCTGATCCGCCGCACGGTCCGCATCACCAGCACCACGAGCACGACGCCGAGCAGGGCGCCGGTGAACCGCCACCCCACCCCGGTGTAGCCGAACAGCGCCTCGCCGGTGGCGATCAGCTGCTTACCCAGCGGCGGGTGCACCACCAGGCCGAAGCCGGGGTTGTCCTCGACGCCGTGGTTGTGCAGCACCTGCCAGGCCTGGGGCGCGTAATGCTTCTCGTCGAAGATCGGGGTGCCGGCGTCGGTGGGGGAGCCGAGGTTGAGAAACCGGGTGATGGTGGCCAGCAGGGCGACGACGCCGGTGACCACCCAGCCGCGGACGTGGTCGGTGGGCCCGAAATCGGCCACCGGGATCACCGGGCCCGGGCTGACCACGGGCACCTCGCGCTCCGGAACGGCGCGTCCCGCGGCGGCGGCGGTTTCGCGGGGCGGGGCGGTCATCTCGTCGATCGTAGGCTGTCCCTCATGACCCGTGGCCGTCTGTTGCTGGGCGCGACCCCGCTGGGGCAGCCGTCGGACGCCTCGCCCCGCCTCGTCGACGCGCTCGCCCGCGCCGACGTGGTGGCGGCCGAGGACACCCGGCGGGTGCGCGCGCTGGCGACGGCGCTCGAGGTGCGCATCGCGGGCCGGGTGGTCAGCATGTTCGACCGCAACGAGGCCGCCCGGGTGGATTCGCTGGTCGAGGCCATGCAGGCCGGGGCGACGGTGCTGGTGGTCAGCGACGCGGGGATGCCGGTGATCAGCGATCCCG
>NZ_LZKC01000071.1:0-648 GCF_001672685.1 Mycobacterium sp. E2462 | reverse complement strand
CACCGACCGCGGTGGCTTGGAAATCCAGGGCTACGACCGGGTTTGGTTTCCGGGGCTGGCGCAGGAGTGGGCGAAATTCGGCGATCGGCGTCCGTTCGTGGGCGCCCTGACAATGGAATTGGCCACCGAGGCGGACGCCGACGTCGCGTCCTGGATCGCGGCGGGGACGCCGCCGATCTGCTTCGGCTCCGGCAGTATTCCGGTCGAATCACCCGCGGCCACGGTGGACATGATCAGCGCCGCCTGCGCGGAACTCAACGAGCGGGCGCTGGTGTGTTCCGGCTGGAGCGACTTCAGCGGGGTCAGCCCCTTCGACCACGTGAAGGTCGTCGGCGTCGTGAACTACACCAAGATTTTCCCCGCCTGCCGCGCGGTCGTTCACCACGGCGGCTCGGGCACCACGGCGGCGGGTCTGCGCGCCGGGGTCCCTACGCTGATCCTCTGGACTGCGGGGGACCAGCCGATGTGGGGCGCGCACATCAAACAGCTGAAGGTCGGCACCACCCGGCGCTTCTCGGCGGCCAATCGCAAGACCCTTGTCGAAGACCTGCGGCAGATCCTCGCGCCCGACTACGCCGAGCGTGCCCGGGAACTGGCCACGCGGATGAGCAAGCCATCCGAGAGCGCGGGCCACGCCGTGGACCTGCT
>NZ_LZKC01000070.1:0-604 GCF_001672685.1 Mycobacterium sp. E2462 | reverse complement strand
AAACGCCCGCAGCGCCCGAGCCGGCCGAGCCGGCCGAGCCGGCGGCGCAGGAAACGCCCGCAGCGCCCGAGCCGGGTGAGGCCGCCGCGCCGGAAATGCCCGCAGCGCCCGAGCCGGGTGAGGCCGCCGCGCCGGAAATGCCCGCAGCGCCCGAGCCGGAGCAGCCCCACGGCGAGCCGACGCCGGACGCGTCTCAGCCGCCCGATCCCCAGGGCTGACGCCCGCGGGCTACTCGCGCCTGAGGTAGTTCTCCAGGCCGGCCTGCGCGCCGCGCGCGCCGCGGCGGGCCGCGGCGAGTTGCCACAGGAAGATGCTGGTGCCGAGCACCCCGACACCCAGCCCCGCCAGCGTCAGCGGCCGCCAGCTCTGCAGGCTCGGCACCAGGAACGCGGCCGCCGTGGCGACCAGCCAGCCCACCGCGCCGAGGCCGATGAACGGCCACACGTTGAGCAGCGCCGCGGGCAGGGGCGGCGCCTCGCGCGGGCGATCGGAATCTGCGGGCATCGCGACCAACATAGCCCGCCGCGCCCGCCGCCGCCGCGCGGGATCGGTGCGGCTGCTAAGCGTTTCGGTGGTTGTCGCCGCGGCGCACAGCCGTGGCACA
>NZ_LZKC01000069.1:0-14508 GCF_001672685.1 Mycobacterium sp. E2462 | reverse complement strand
CGCAGCGGCGCCGCGGCGTCCGTCGTGCCGATGTCGTGCCGCCACACCGTGACCGCCTCGACCACGCCGCGGCCCCGGTGGTCACCGGCGGGCACCCGGGCGGCGGGCTGGCTCGCCGCGGCCGGCGCGTGCGCCGCCCTGGTCGTGCTGCCCGCGCCGATGGTGTGGTGCCCGCCGGTGACCACCGGGGCCGCGGCGGCGTTCCCGGTTGCAGCCGGCGCCGCGGCGACGGCCGCAGCACGACGAGCGCCAGCGCCAGGATCAGCGCGCCGGCGCTCACGCAGGCATCCTGGCGCGCAGCGCGTGTCGCAACGGCTCCGCGGCGTCCGTCGTGCCGATGTCGTGCCGCCACACCGTGACCGCCTCGACCACGCCGCGGCCCCGCTGCAGGGCGGCGATTTCGGTGAGCCGGCGCCGGCCAGAGCGGTCGCGCGACACGTGCAGCAACACCTGGACGGCCGCGGCGAGCTGGCTGTGCAGCGCCGCCCGATCCAGACCGCCCACCGCGCCCAGCGCCTCCAGCCGCGCCGGGACCTCAGCCGGGCTGTTGGCGTGCACGGTGCCCGCGCCCCCGTCGTGGCCCGTGTTGAGCGCCGCCAGCAGGTCGACCACCTCGGCGCCCCTCACCTCGCCGACCACGATGCGATCCGGGCGCATCCGCAACGCCTGCCGGACGAGTTGGCGCACGGTGACCTCACCGACGCCCTCGACGTTGGCGCACCGCGCCACCAGCTTCACCAGGTGTGGATGCCGCGGCGCCAGCTCGGCGGCCTCCTCCACGCAGACGATCCGCTCGGCGGGTGACACCGCGCCCAGCATCGCGGCCAGCAGCGTCGTCTTGCCCGCCCCGGTTCCGCCGCACACCAGGAACGCCGCCCGGGACGCGACGATGTCGGCCACCCACGCGGCCGCGGCGGGCGCGAGGGCCCCGGCGGCGGCGAGGGCGGCCAGGTCTTGGCTCGCCGGCCGCAGCACCCGCAGCGACAAGCAGGTGCCCGCGGCCGCGACCGGCGGCAGCACGGCGTGCAGCCGCACCGCCACACCCGCGGGCCCGACACCGGTCAGCTCGCCGTCGACCCACGGCTGCGCGTCGTCCAGGCGGCGCCCGGCGGCCAGCGCGAGCCGCTGCGCCAGCCGCCGCACCGCCGCCTCGTCCGGAAACCGAACGCCGCTGCGCCGCAGGCCGTTCCCGTCGTCCACCCAGACCGCGTCCGGCGCGGTGACCAGGACATCCGTGGCGCCGTGCGCGCACAGCAGGGGTTCCAGCGCACCGGCGCCCGTCAGCTCCGTCTGCAGGACGCGCAGGTTGGCCAGGACCTCGGTGTCGCCGAGGACACCGCCGGACTCGGCGCGGATCGCCGCGGCGACCGCGTGGGGCCGCAGCGCCGAGCCCGGCGCGGCGTATTCGGCCGCCAGCCGCTCGCGGACCCGTTCGATCAGCGACCCGCTCACGCCGCCGCACCGTTTCGGCGTGCCGCCGGCCGTGCGCCGCCGCCCGGCAGCACCGCGAGCACCTGGCGCGCGGCTGTCGCCAGCGCGGACCGCCGCCCCAGGGCCAGCGAGCCCCGTTCGGCCTGTTCCGGCAGCTGCGGCTGCGCCCGGATCGCCGCGAGCAGCGGCAACCCGGTGATCTCGGCGAGCTCGGACGCCCGAAGTCCGCCGGGTGACGGCCCGCGGACCACCAGGCCCAGGTTGGGGTTGATGGTCGCCACCGTGGGCGCCAACGCCCCGGTCGCCGCGCACGCCCGCACGTCGCAGCGGCTGACCACGACCACCAGGTCGGCGCCGTGCAGAGCCGTGCGAGTGGCGTCGGTGAGGCGCCGGGGCAGGTCACAGACCACGGTGACAGCGCCGCGCCGGCCGGCGTCGATGACGGCGTGCACCGGGTCGGCGTCCAGCTCGTAGCCGCGCCGGGTGCCGGACAAAAGGCTCACATTCCGGTGCCGGGGCAGGGCCTCGCGTACGGCCGACCAGTCCAGCCGGCCGCCTTGCAAGGCCAGGTCGGGCCAGCGCAGGCCCGGGACCGCCTCCGCGCCAACCAGCAATTCGATGCCGCCACCCCACGGGTCCATGTCGACCAGCAGCGCGTCCGGGGCGACCCGCGCCAACGCGACCGCGAGGGTCGAAGCGCCCGCCCCGCCGCAGCCGCCGAGGACGGCGATCGCCTGGCCGCGGGACCCGTCGTCGCGGGTGGCTTCGACGGCGCCCGCGAACGCCGCGACCAAGTCGGTCGCCTGCTCGGGCACCCGCAGCACCCGCTCGGCGCCGACCGCGACGGCGGCCGCCCACGTCGTGGCCGTCGGTTCGGCGGCGGTCAAGACGGTGACGTGCGGGCGGCGCGACAGGGCCAGCTCACCGCAGCGGCTGGCGGCCCGCTCGTCCAACACCACCGCCGGGGCCGCCGCCCACGTCCGCCGGTTGACCGCCGCCGCGTCGGCGGCGTGCACCGCTCGCGCCCCGACGGCCGCGGCCACCCGGTCCACCTCGTCGCGCAACTCGGGGTCCGCCAACACCGCCAAGACGCCCGCCGAAGCCCCGCCGCCGCCGCCCGAAGTCCCAGTCACCCGGCCACTGTGCGGCGCCGCCGGGTTGGCACACCAGTCCCAAACGCGAAATTGGGGATGAGGACGCGACTGTGGATAAAAGCGACGCGACCGGCCCGGGCGTGGCGGACGGCCCGCAACGCGCGGACCGACGGATCCGGCGGCGAAAACGAAGGACACGGGCCTCGGAGCGAGGCGAATCCGACCCTAGAAAGGGGACGACCCCCGCCAGGGGGGGAGGAGGCGAGGGTCGTCGTGCATCAGCCCCGGGGGGTCGGGCTGATGCACCCTCGGCCAGGCCGAGTAATGCTTACTATACACACGACAGTCGGCAGTAACGCAATAGATCTTTTACTGAAAAAAGACCTTGAGCCGCCAAAACTCCGCTGACCCGGCCGATCACGCGGACGTCGGCGGCGATTCGGCAGCACAAGTCGCAGCTGAACACCACCGCCGACCTATGCTGGCTCGGTGACCGTCTCCGACCCCGCCGCGCAGCCGCCGACCGCCCGGCAATTGGCGGACGACGCGGCCGCCGGCGCCCGCACCGCGGCGTTCTTCGACCTGGACAAGACGATCATCGCCAAGTCCAGCACCCTGGCGTTCAGCAAACCTTTTTTCCATCAGGGACTGTTGAATCGCCGCGCCGTGCTCAAGTCCAGCTACGCCCAGTTCATCTACCTGCTCTCCGGTGCCGATCATGACCAAATGGATCGGATGCGCGCGCACATGACCAACATGTGCACGGGCTGGGACGTCGAGCAGGTGAAGTCGATCGTCGCCGAGACCCTGCACGACATCGTCACCCCACTGGTGTTCGCCGAGGCGGCCGACCTGATCGCCGCCCACAAGCTGTGTGGCCGCGACGTCGTGGTGGTGTCGGCGTCCGGGGAGGAGATCGTCGCGCCGATCGCCCGCGCGCTCGGGGCCACGCACGCGATGGCCACCCGGATGGTCGTCGAGGACGGCCGGTATACCGGCGAGATCGCGTTCTACTGCTACGGCGAGGGCAAAGTGCAGGCGATCCGCGAGCTGGCCGCCCGCGAGGGCTACCCGCTGGAGCACTGCTACGCCTACTCCGACTCGATCACCGACCTGCCGATGCTCGAGGCCGTCGGGCATCCCAGCGTCGTCAATCCCGACCGTGGCTTGCGGCGCGAGGCGGTCGAGCGGGACTGGCCGGTGCTGTCGTTCTCCCGGCCGGTGTCGTTGCGCGACCGCATCCCGGCGCCGTCCGGCGCCGCGATCGCCACCACGGCCGCGGTGGGCATCAGCGCCCTCGCCGCGGGTGCCGTGACCTATTCGTTGTTACGGCGCTTCGCTTTCTAGGCCCGCCGGCCGCACCGCCCTCGCCACCGGCAAACGCTGCCGGGCGCGCAATGAGTGTGCAATAACGGAACTTTCACACACAGGCCCTTGCTGCGCTTGGGGTCTAGTAGTACAAAGGAACCACGGAAGCCCGGCGAGGCCAAGGTCGATCCGGAAGAGAAGGTTCGGTCTCCCGACCCGGGCGCCCAGCACGGTACTCGGTACCCACGCGGAGTCATAGCCGCGATAATGGCAGAAGTGTTGCGGGCCTGCGTAATTGCGAAATATGGACGGTGTCGGCAGCCCTTTGGGTGGGGCAGTCAGCCGGAGATGTCGCAAGATCGCCGAGGCCACCCACGCAGCCCAGAGATGCACGCTTGGTAACCGAGTTCCGTGCTAGCGGGCGGCGAACCGAATTGCTCGGGACGCCGCCCGCTTCGCATGCGCGGCGCTGTGTTCGCTCGACCCCGACGCGGGTGTCCAGCTATCGCCGGGGCAGCGAGTCGGCGATAGCCACCGCCTCCTGCGCGCCGGCTTGGGTGGCCCGGCAGCACAGCACCAGCCAAGCCCCCACGCCCTCGGCGGTGCCCTCGGCGAAGCCTTGGGCGGCGTCCCGATAGTCGGCGGGCTGGCGCATCCAGCTCACCTCCGGGACGCCCAGCCCGTGCGGATCCAGCCCGGTGGCGATGGTCACCAGCCGCGAGACCGCGCGCGCCACCACGCCGTCCGCGCTGCCGAACGGTCTGAGGGTCAGCAGTTCGCCGTGCGCGACGGCGGCCAGCACGGGCGCGGGTGCCTGAGTGCGGCCGTTCACCAGCTCGGCCAACAGCTCGAGCCGGGGGCCCACTCCCGCGTCGGCGCGCGGCCGTCCCAACCGGTCCTCGTCGACCTGATCGGCGGCGGCCAGCATGTGCAGGCGGGCCAGCGCCTGCAGCGGTGCGCGGCGCCAGATGCCGACCACGGGGCCCTCGCCGCCCTCCAGCGCCTGCGCCACCCGCAGCGCCCCGCCGAAGACGGGGTCGCTGACCTGGGCGGCCTCGGCGAGATCCTCCAGGCGCACGGGTCCGCCGTCGAGCACCGACGACGCCCGCGCCGCCCGCAGCGCCGCCTCTGCGGCCGTTACCGGCCAGCCCCGCAGGTTGGCGCGATGGCGGTGCGCCCGACCGAGCGCTTCGCGGGCGCGGTCGCTGGCCTCGGCGACACCGGGCAGGTTCATCAACGGGGCCAGCGGGTCAGCCATCACAGCTTGCCAACCTATCGTCCCGGCATCGTCGGGGGGCGCGGGATGGCCGCCAGCAACCGCCGGGTGTATTCGTGGCGGGGCGCGGCGAACAGCTCCCGGGTCGGCGCGCGCTCCACCACCCGCCCGGCGCACAGCACCATGACGTCGTCGGCGATCTGCCGGATCACCGCCAGGTCGTGGCTGATGAACAGGTACGCCAGGCCCAGGTCCCGTTGCAGGTCGGCCAGCAGCTCCAGGACTTGCGCCTGCACGAGCACGTCGAGCGCCGAGACCGCCTCGTCGAGCACCAGCACCTCGGGCCGCAGTGCCAGGGCGCGGGCGATCGCGACCCGCTGTCGTTGCCCGCCCGAGAGCTCGCGGGGCAGCCGGCCCAGCACCGTCGCCGGCAGGGCCACCTGGTCGATGAGTTCGTGGACCGATTTCTCGCGGTGCCGGCGGTCGCCGACCCGGTGAATCCGCAACGGCTCCTCGACCGCGCGGAACACCGAGTAGCGGGGATCCAGGCTGCTGTAAGGATTCTGGAACACCGGCTGCACCCGACGGCGTAGCGCCAGCTCCCGCTCCCGGGGCAGGGCCGCGGTGACGGGCTGCCCGTCGAAAGTGACCGTGCCACAGGTGGGTTGGAGGAGGCCGAGGACCATGCGGGCCAGCGTCGATTTCCCCGAACCCGACTCACCCGCCACCGCCAGCGTGCTGGCGCGGCGCAGCCCGAACGAGACGTCGTCGACCGCTCGGTGTTGCCCGCGCCGCCACGGCGCCCCGTGGGTTTCGCGGAAAACCTTGGTCAGGCCGGCGGCGACGAGGATGTCGTCCGCGGCCGGCGGGGTGGGGCGGGCCGCGGCGACGAGGGTGAGCGCCGGTGCCGCCGCCACCAGCCGCCGCGTGTATTCGTGGCGCGGGTCGCTCAGAATCGTTGCTGCCGCACCGGTTTCGACGACCACACCGCGACGCATGACGACGACGTCCTCGGCCCGCTCGGCGGCCAGGGCCAGGTCGTGGGTGATCAACAGCAACGCGGTGCCGAGCTCCTCGGTGAGGCGCTGCAGGTGGTCGAGCACTTGCCGCTGCACGGTGACGTCGAGCGCGGAGGTCGGTTCGTCGGCGATCAGCAGCCGCGGCCGGCCCGCCAAGCCGATGGCGATCAGCGCCCGCTGGCACATGCCGCCGGAGAGCTGGTGCGGGTAGCGGTGGGCCTGGCGCGCGGGGTCGGGCAGCCCCGCCTCGGCCAGCGACTGCACTGCGCGGCTGCGCGCCCGACGGCCGGCGGCGTTGACCCGCAACGCCTCCGCGACTTGGAAGCCGACCGTCCACACCGGGTTCAGGTTGGTCATCGGGTCCTGCGGGATGTAACCGATGTGGCGGCCCCGGATCGCGCGCAGCGCGCGCCGATCGGCGGCGGCGAGGTCGGCGCCGTCGAACACGATGCGCCCGGCCGTGATTCGCCCCCCGGGGGGCAGCAGGCCGAGAACCGCGGCGGCGGTGGTCGACTTGCCCGATCCGGACTCGCCGACGACCGCGACGGTCCGCCCCGCCGCGACCTCGAGGTCCACGCCCTGGACCGCGGCGTGGTCGCCGAAGCTGACACGCAGGCCCTCGACGCGCAGCAGCGGCTCGTCGCTCATGGCCGCCACGCCCTCGACGCCGGGTCCAGCGCATCGCGCAGCCCGTCGCCCAGCATCATGAAGGCCAGCACGGTGACGGCCAGCGCGCCCGCCGGATAGAACAGGATCGGGGATCCGGCCCGCAGCCGCGTCTGGGCCAGGTTGATGTCGCCGCCCCAGGACACCACCGACGTCGGCAGCCCCACGCCGAGGTAGGACAGTGTGGCCTCGGTGACGATGAAGCTGCCCAGCGCGATGGTGGCCATGGCGATCACCGGCCCCAGCGCGTTGGGCACCGCGTGGCGCAGCAGGATCTGAAATCGGCTCATCCCCAACGCCTTTGCGGCAAGCACGTAATCGCTCGCGCGGACGGCGAGCACCTCGCCGCGCGCGATGCGAGCCACCTGCGGCCAGCCAAACAGCGCCAGGATGGCGATCACGGTCCACACCGTGCGGTGGTGCAGGACCTGCATCAAGACGATGGCCGCCAACAGCAGCGGCAACGCGAATAACACATCGGTGACGCGGGAGATGACCGAGTCGAGCCAGCCGCCGTAGAACCCGGCCAGCGCGCCCAGCGCCCCGCCGACGACGAAGACGATGAGCGCCGCCCCCAGCCCCACGGTGACCGACGCGCGCGCACCGTAGATGGTGCGCGCGTACACGTCGTGGCCCTGCAGGTCGGTGCCGAACCAGTGCGCGCGCGACGCGGGCAGCAGGCTCTGGCTCGGATCGGCGTACGCCGGGTCCGCCCCGGTGAACAGGGACGGCACCGCGGCGACGGCGACGATCGCGACGATGAGCACGGCGGCGCCGACGAATTTGGGGCGCCCCCGCAGGCGCCGCCAGGTGTCGCGCCAAAAACCGGCCCGCGGCGGCTCAGCCATACCGGATCCTGGGGTCCAGCGCGGCGTAGAGCACGTCCACCGCGAGATTGGTGATCAGGTAAATCAGCACCAGCACCGTCACGATCGACACCACCGTCGGCGCCTCCTGGCGGGTCACGGCCTGGTACAGCACGCCGCCGACGCCGTGGATGTTGAAGATGCCCTCGGTCACGATAGCCCCACCCATCAGCGCCCCGAGGTCGGCGCCCAGGAAGGTGACGACGGGGATCAGCGAATTGCGCAGGATGTGCACCGTCACCACGCGGGGGCGGGACAGTCCCTTGGCGGTGGCAGTGCGCACGTAGTCGGCGTGCGCATTCGCGGCGACGGCCGACCGCGTCAACCGCACCACGTAGGCGAACGACACCGAACCCAGGACGATTCCGGGCAGCAGCAACCGCCCGAACGTCGACCGCTCCCCCACGGTCACCGGCGCGACGCCCAACCGCACCCCGAACACGAACTGCGCCAGGAACCCCAGCACGAAGATGGGGATCGCGATCACGATCAGCCCGGTGATCAACACGGTCGCATCGAACAGTCCGCCCTGGCGCAGCCCGGCGATCACCCCGAAACCGATGCCCAGGACCGCCTCGACGGTCAGCGCGATCACCGAGAGCCGCAGGGTGACCGGAAAGGCATGCGCGAGAACGTCACTGACCGGCAGGCCGGAGTAGGCGCGGCCCAGGTCCCCGTGCACCACCCCGCCGAGGTAGCGCAAATACTGCACGAGGAAGGGGTCGTCGAGGTGGTAGCGGGCACGCAGCGCCGCGGCGACGGATGGCGTGAGCGGGCGGTCACCGGCGATGGCGGCCAACGGATCCCCGGGCAGCAGGAACACCATGCCGTAGATCAGCAGGGTGGCGCCGAGGAAGACGGGCACCATGGCGGCGATCCGGCGCGCGACGTACCACCCCATGTCGGCTAGGCCTTGACGATGTTCTCGTAGTCGGGCAGCCCGTTCCAGGCGACCCGCACCGCGCTGACACCACCGGACCATCCGACCACGCTGATGTAGTTCCAGAGGGGGACGACGGGCATGTCGTGGAACAGGATTCGCTGCGCGTCGTTGGCCAGCACGGCGCCCTGGCGCAGGTCGGGGGCGGCTTCGGCCCTGGCGAGCGCCGCGTCGAACGCCGCGCTGGAGTAGCCGATGTCGTTGGATCCCGCGCCGCTGGCGAACAGCGGCGCCAAGAACTCGATCATGGACGGGTAGTCGCCCTGCCAGCCGGCGCGGAACGCGGTGTCGATGGAGCGGTTGGTGATCTGGGTCCGAAAGCCCGCGAAGGTGGGCTGCGGCGCGCCGGCCGCGTCGATGCCCAGGACGTTCTTGATGCTGTTGGCCACGGCGTCCACCCACTCCTGGTGGCCGGCGTCGGCGTTGTAGGCGATCGCGTACCGGCCGCTCCACGGCGCGATGGCGTCGGCCTGCGCCCACAGCCGGCGCGCGCGCTCGGGATCGAAGCGCAGCGCGTCGCTGCCCGGAATGTCCGGGTCGTACCCCGGCAGTGACTGAGCGGTGAAATCGCCTGCGGCATTTCGGGTGTCGGCGAAGATTTGATGGCAGATCTGCGGTCGGTTGACGGCGGACGACAGCGCGAGTCGGCGCAACCGCCCCTCCTCGCCGCCGAAATGCGGCAGCCGCAGCGGGGTGTCGAGGCTCTGGTTCATCGCCGCGGGCCCGGCGGTGACCTTGTCGCCGAGGTCGCGGCGGTAGACGGGCAGCGCGCTGGACGGCATCGTGTCCAGCACGTCGAGGTTGCCCGAGAGCAGGTCGGCGTAGGCGGTGTCGAGGTTGGCGTAGAACTCGAACCGCAAGCCCTTGTTGCGGGGCTTGCGATTGCCGTGATAGCCGGGGTTGGGCCGCAGGTCGATGCGGACGTTGTGTTCCCACGCCGGACCGTCCGCGGTGTCGGCGAGCTGGTAGGGACCGTCGCCCACCGGGTGCCGCCCGAACCCGGCCATGTCGCGAAAGGCGCTGTCCGGCAAGGGATAGAACGCGCTGTGACCCAGCCGAAGCAGGAAATCGACGGTGGGCGCCTTGAGCCGGATGGTGAACTCCCGGTCGTTGACCACGTGCAGCCCGGACATCGTGGTGGCCGACGGCGTCCCCGCGGCGGCGACGGTGTCGTAACCGTCGATAGGACTGAAAAAGCTCTGTTGCAGTTGGGCGTTGGCGCTCAGCGCCCCGTAGTTCCAGGCGTCGACGAACGAGTGCGCCGTCACCGGCGTGCCGTCGGTGAACGTCCAGCCGGGTTTCAGCACGACGCGGTAGTGGATGTTGTCGGAGCTCTCGACGGACTGGGCCACTTCCGGCGCCGGGTGGCCCGCGGCGTCGTAGGACATCAGGCCCGCGAAGAGTCGATCGAGGATGCGGCCGCCGTTGGCGTCGTTGGTGCCGGTCGGCACCAACGGGTTCGGCGGTTCGCCACCGTTGACCACCACCAGGTCCGGGCTCAGCGTGCCGCCCCCGCAGCCGGTCAGCGACGCGAGCACCATCAGCCCGGCGACCAGCGGGGCCCGCATCCGACGCATGACACCCGACCCTAGGGCCTGCGACATCGTGCGCGGTGAAGTGCCCGGCGCGCCTTCGTCGTTTTAGGATCCGGCCGTGGACGTCGCATACCTGGCCTCGACCGATTCCACCGCCGAACTCGCCGGCCGGTTGATGTTCACGATCGGCCTGCCCGCCATCGGCCTGGTGTGCCTGATCATCGGCTTGGTGGAGCGTTCCCGCAGCCGTCGACGCTCCGCTGCGCTGCCGCCGCCGTACCAGGCCGGTTACCCGTACCCGCCGGCGCCGCCCCCCGGATATCCGGGCGCATACCCCTATCCCGGTTATCCGCCGCCGCGGCCACCGGCGAGCAAGACGGCCGGCGCGCTGATCACCGTCGGCATCGTCCTGCTGGGGCTGGGCGGTTTGGACATCCTCAGCCGCGCGGCCACCGCCCTGTCCAAGCACCGGACCGCGCCCCCGACCGGCGCGGCAGCGACGACCGCCGGCCCCCAGATCGGTCAGTGCTTCAGCGAATTCGAGGTCGGCGCGGGCAAGCTCGACTCGCCCACCAGTTGCGCGGATCCCGTCGCCACCTACGAGCTGGCCGCCAAGGTGGGGCCGTCGGCGAGCTGCCCCGACGGCAAGCGGGACGGCTCGGTCTATGCGCGCCTGCGCAACGATTCCGCCACACTGTGTTTCGCGGCGAACTTCATCCAGGGCCGGTGTTACCTGCAGACCGAGGCAAGCAAGACGACGACGTGGACACCGGCCGATTGCGGCCAAGCCCAGTACCGAAAGTTCACCGTCGAACGCCGCGTCGACGGCAGCACGGACACCACGCAATGCCCGCCGGAAACCCACGACATCGCCTACCCGGTGCCCCCGCGCGTCTACTGCCTGGCGCGTTCGGACTCCTGACGGCGCCTTATCAGCCGACGGTGAGCGGGTGCACCTGCAATTCGCACGCGTCGATGGTGGCGGCCACGGTCAGCACGGCCATGGTGTCGGGCGGATTCACCTGCAGGCTCGTGTAGCTCGGGCACGGGTTGCCGGCCGCGTCCACCGCCATCCCCTCCACGACGGCCTGCCCCTGCGTGGAGAGGGACAGCAGGACGGTGGGGGGCACGTCGACGCCGTTCGGCAAGCCACCGAGGTAGCCGCGCGGCGTGGGCTTGGCCTCGATCAGCGGGCCGCCGGCGCCGGACTCCACCGACGGGTAGCCGGTGAGCGTGCACGGTTCGGCGCCGCCGGCCAGGGTGAACAACAGAGTCAGCGAGCGGTGGCCGACCGCGGCCTGGGCGGGTGAGGCGGCCACCGCGATCTGCTCCGAGCGGCACGGCACGGCCTGGTCGCCGCTCTCGAACGGCAGGGCCCAGGCGGGCGACGCCCACGCGCAGCCGGCCGCCGAAACCGTTGCGGCCGCGGCGAAGCTGAGGGTGCATCGGCGGGCGCGGCGCCCGCAAGGTCCCGCCACACCGGTGATTATGCGCCATCCGGGCGGCTGTCACGTCCGTTTGTAGGAGGCTTATCGACCTAGCCCAACCGTCCGATTCCTGCCGCATCGTCACGGGACTAGGCTCTCTAGGCGGTCCCCCCGTCGGCCCCCGACCGGCCCAGTCTCGACCCAGGAGAGAAGCCCGTGACCGCCACCGACCACGCAGGTTCGTCGTCGTATCCCCCCGCCCCGGAGTTCGTCGCACAGGCCAACGCCACGGAGGATCTCTACCGCGCGGCCGAGAAGGACCGGCTCGCCTTCTGGGCCGAGCAGGCCAACCGGCTGTCGTGGGCGACGCCGTTCACCGAGGTGCTCGACTGGTCGCAGGCGCCCTTTGCCAAGTGGTTCGCCGACGGCAAGCTCAACGTCGCCTACAACTGCGTGGACCGCCACGTCGAGGCGGGGCTCGGCGACCGCGTGGCCATCCATTGGGAGGGCGAGCCCGCGGGCGACAGCCGCAGCCTCACCTACGCCGAGCTGCAGGCCGAGGTGTCGAAGGCGGCCAACGCGCTGGCCGGGCTCGGCCTGGTCGCCGGCGACCGGGTCGCCATCTACCTGCCGTTGATCCCCGAAGCGGTAATCGCGATGCTGGCCTGCGCGCGGCTGGGCGTCATGCACAGCGTGGTGTTCGCCGGCTTCACCGCCAAGGCGCTGCAGGCCCGCATCGCCGACGCCCAGGCCAAATTGCTGATCACCAGCGACGGCCAGTTCCGCCGCGGCAAGCCGGCACCGTTGAAGAACGCGGCCGACGAGGCCGTCCAGCCCGGCCCGGACGGTGACAGCCCCGTCGAGCACGTGCTTGTGGTGCGCCGCACCGGAACCGACGTGTCGTGGAACGACGACCGCGACCTGTGGTGGCACGACGTGGTAGGCAACGCCTCCCCCGACCACACGCCCGAGCCGTTCGACGCCGAGCAGCCGCTGTTCCTGCTTTACACCTCGGGCACCACCGGCAAGCCCAAGGGCATCGTGCACACCAGCGGCGGCTACCTGACCCACGCCTCCTACACGCACTACTACGTCTTCGACATCAAGGCCGAGACCGACGTCTTCTGGTGCACCGCCGACATCGGCTGGGTCACCGGTCACACCTACGGCGTCTACGGCCCGCTGTCCAACGGCGTCACCGAGGTGCTCTACGAGGGCACGCCCGACTCCCCGAGCCAGCACCGCCACTTCGAGATCATCGAAAAGTACGGCGTCACAATCTATTACACCGCGCCGACGCTGATCCGCACGTTCATGAAGTGGGGACGGGAGATACCCGACGCCCACGACCTGTCCAGCCTGCGGCTGCTGGGCTCCGTCGGCGAACCGATCAACCCCGAGGCGTGGCGCTGGTACCGCAGGGTGATCGGCGCGGACACGCTGCCGATCGTCGACACCTGGTGGCAGACCGAGACGGGCGGCACCATGATCTCGCCGCTGCCGGGAGTCGCCGCGGCCAAACCGGGTTCGGCGATGACGCCCCTGCCGGGTGTCTCGGCCAAGATCGTCGACGACCACGGCGAGCAGCTACCCCCGGGCAACAGCAAGGGTGAGCACGCCACCGGCTACCTGGTGCTCGACCAGCCGTGGCCGTCGATGCTGCGCGGCATCTGGGGCGACCCGGACCGCTACGTCGAGACCTACTGGTCGCGGTTCGCCGAGCAAGGCTGGTATTTCGCCGGGGACAGCGCCTATTACGACGCCGACGGTGCCATCTGGGTGGTCGGCCGCATCGACGACGTGATGAACGTGTCGGGCCACCGGCTCTCCACCGCGGAGGTGGAGTCCGCCCTGGTGGGGCACGCCGCCGTGGCCGAGGCCGCCGTGGTGGGCGCGACCGACGAAACGACCGGGCAGGCGATCTGCGCGTTCGTGGTGCTGCGCGCCGAGTACCAGGTGCACGACGGCATCGTCGACGAGCTGCGCGTCGAGGTGGCGCGGGAGATCTCACCGATCGCCCGGCCCCGCGAGGTGCACGTGGTGCCCGAGCTGCCGAAGACCCGCAGCGGCAAGATCATGCGCCGGCTGCTGCGCGACATCGCCGAGAACCGGGAGCTGGGCGACACGTCGACGCTGCTGGACCCCGGCGTGTTCGACGCGATCCGGTCCGCGAAGTAGGTCAGACCGGCAGCGGCGAAAAGCCGGTGCCGGGACGGTGTTTGGCGTTGATGTCCGCCACGGCGGCGCTGAACGACATCACCACGGCCGGCGTGTGCAGCGGAATATATTTGATGACGCATGTCGGCAGGTTGTCGCTGAACGCGCCGTGAATCATGCCCACCAGCAGGTTGTTGACCGTGACGGGCGCGCCCGAGTCACCCGGCTGGCCGCAGACCTGCATCACGATGGTGCCCGGGTCCTGGCCGGGCCCCCAGGTGACGCCGCAGGAGTTGCCGGTGGTGCGGCCCTGCTTGCAGGCGATCTGGCCGAAGGCCGGATCGGGGCCGACGCCGGCGATCAGGAAGCCGTTGTAGTTGGACACCGGCGTGACCTTGGCCGGGTCGAACTTGATGACGGCGTAGTCGAGGTTGTCGTTGCCGGCCACCATGGTGCCCAGGGTCCCGGCGTTCTCGGCCCCCTCGGCGGCGACCTGAGCCCCCGGCGCGCCGCAGTGCGCGGACGTGAAGCCGATGAGGTCGCCGGCGGTGTCGTGGCCGATGGTGGTGAGGGTGCACATGGTGTCACCGTTGATGACGATGCCGGCACCGCCGCCCATCGGAACGCGGACGTCGGCGGCGGCGGCGCGGGGATGCGATCCCGCGAGCGCCACCAGCGCGGACTAGACTGGCCGGGCCGGTCAGATGTCCGGCCTACCTAAGGGGAGGTGCTGTGCGGGCTGCGCACCGGTGTTTTGCGGCTGCAATGGTGGCCGCGCGGGTGGCGCTCGCGGGGTCGCATCCCCGCGCCGCCGCCGCCGACGTCCGCGTTCCGATGGGCGGCGGTGCC
>NZ_LZKC01000068.1:0-1626 GCF_001672685.1 Mycobacterium sp. E2462 | reverse complement strand
TCGTCCCGCCCGCGGGGTCGGCCAGATCGCCGCGGCGCGCGAGGCCGGCGTGCCGAGCTTGCGGGACCGACGCGGCGGCGGTCCGGCGGCCGCCTGGCTTGCCGCCTGGTCCGCGGCGTCCAGGGTGGCGATGTCGTCGAGCCCGTGCACGGTCGGCCGCTCGGCGGCCGCGCGTCGTTTCCGGCGGGCCTCGTATCCGCGGCCCGCGCCGGCGCCGCCCACCTGCTCGGCGGCCGCCTCGGCGAAGTCCCGGCAGGTGGCGAACCGATCACCGGGGTCGCGGGCCAGCGCCTTGGCGAAGACCTCGTCGAGCCGGGCCAGCTCGGGACGCTGGCCGCGGGCGTCGCGCTCGGGCGGCACACCGCGTCGCGGCCCGCCCCGGTGGCGGGGCCGGCGCCGTCGATCACCGCCGTGCCCGGGCCCGTGACCGCCGCGCCGCCGCCCGCCGCCCAGCTCGACGGCAGTTTCCGCCTCGAGACCGAACGCACCAAGCAGACCTACAACGACGTGGCCGACCCGCAGCCGCCGGACATCCGGACCTGGTGGGCGTTCCGGTCGTCGTGCGGCCACCCTAGCGTAGATAGTGAGCACTCGCAATCTTTTCGGCGCGGCGCGCGCGGCCGTGTGCCGATGTGAGTCTGCGTTACCGCTCGCCGTTGGGGCGGTACGGCGACAGCGTCGGCGCGGCGGCGCCCGGGCTCTCGGGCGGCTTCGCGGGATCCGGCACCGCGACGGCCGGCGGCACCTCGCCCCGGCGGCTGGCGA
The DNA here is from genome assembly GCF_001672685.1 of Mycobacterium sp. E2462. Taxonomy (NCBI): domain Bacteria; kingdom Bacillati; phylum Actinomycetota; class Actinomycetes; order Mycobacteriales; family Mycobacteriaceae; genus Mycobacterium; species Mycobacterium sp. E2462. The sequence continues at coordinate 861 of NZ_LZKC01000068.1, read as the reverse complement.
CCGCGGGGATCCGGATGACGGCCGACTGCTGACCGCACTCGTTGGTCTGGACGGTCACGGTCTCCTCGCCGACGAAGTCACCCGGCGGCTGCGGTCGCAACGCCAGCACCAGCGTCGTGCTTTGCGTGGCCTGCGACCCGTCCGGGCCGAAGCACGGGAAGTCCAGGTCCACCGGCTGCGACAGCCACTGCCCGTCGGTGAACCGCAGGAAGAACACGCCCCCGCCGGGCGACATCGCCCGCGAATGGTCGTTGTCGTCGAGTTGGGCGGCGGCGGCCGTGCAGGCCTGCGGGCCGCACGACGACCGGAACGCCCACCAGGTCCGGATGTCCGGCGGCTGCGGGTCGGCCACGTCGTTGTAGGTCTGCTTGGTGCGTTCGGTCTCGAGGCGGAAACTGCCGTCGAGCTGGGCGGCGGGCGGCGGCGCGGCGGTCACGGGCCCGGGCACGGCGGTGATCGACGGCGCCGGCCCCGCCACCGGGGCGGGCCGCGACGCGGTGTGCCGCCCGAGCGCGACGCCCGCGGCCAGCGTCCCGAGCTGGCCCGGCTCGACGAGGTCTTCGCCAAGGCGCTGGCCCGCGACCCCGGTGATCGGTTCGCCACCTGCCGGGACTTCGCCGAGGCGGCCGCCGAGCAGGTGGGCGGCGCCGGCGCGGGCCGCGGATACGAGGCCCGCCGGAAACGACGCGCGGCCGCCGAGCGGCCGACCGTGCACGGGCTCGACGACATCGCCACCCTGGACGCCGCGGACCAGGCGGCAAGCCAGGCGGCCGCCGGACCGCCGCCGCGTCGGTCCCGCAGTAGATCGGCACGCCGGCCTCGCGCGCCGCGGCGATCTGGCCGACCCCGCGGGCGTGCAGA
>NZ_LZKC01000067.1:0-994 GCF_001672685.1 Mycobacterium sp. E2462 | reverse complement strand
ACGGCGTTGTCGTCGTCGGCCGACGAACCCGGCGCCATGGGCAACGCCGACCCGGCGAAGAGCCGGCCCGGGATCTTCGCGTCCGGGTCCGACGCGGGGGTGTTGTGGGCGGGCACGCCGGCCACCGAGAAATAGCGCCCGCTCCACGCCGTGAGTTCGGCGAGGTACTCGCGGGTGAAGTGGTCCCGAACGGATGCGGCGACGATGTCGCGTAACTCGTCGACGTCCTGCACCTGACACAGCGTCACCCCGGCCCGCGCCACGCGCGCCGCCATCTGGGCGATGTCTCCCACCGGCACAGGCCACGAACTGTAATGCCGACGGTCGGTGCGCCGCCTCGGGATCGCCGCGGCGAGCGCGATGTCGACCGCGTCGGCGGGGTGTGCAGAAAGCTCGATGGCCGCGAGGTACCCGGGGTCGTCGTGGTCGGGGAACCGAGTCACCTTGCAGCGCCACCCGACCGACGCGAACGCGACGACGCAGTGGTGCAGCGTGGCGCCGCAACTGAGGAGAAGGTCGCGGCCGTCGGGGTCGGTGTTCGGCAACTGCCGGGCGTCGTCGGCGAACAGCTGCAGCCCGGCCGGGTGCACTCGCCACCGCCAGGGCTGGGTGTTGTGCACGGACGGGGCCCGGGACGCCAGCGACAGGACGGTCCGCACCGTGTCCGCGTCCGGCATGCGCGAATTCATGGCAGTCGCCCCCTCGCAGTTGCGTATCACACCGACGATTCCGCACCCGGCGCGGCGGCACGAGGGCACGACGGCTCTTGCGCAAAGGACTTTGGGCCGTTGGCGGGGCACTTATGCTGAACGCCGATGGCTAGTCACGGTCCCGACCCCACCGCACCGCTGTGGCGCGCGGCGCAGGTGTTCCGGCTGTTGAGCTGCATCTACGCCACCGGTTTTCAGATCGCGATCAACCCCGACCTGCGTCGGCCCGTGCTGGGCTGGGTGCTCTTCGCGGTGCTGATCGCGTGGAGCGCGGCCTGCGCGGT
>NZ_LZKC01000066.1:0-1056 GCF_001672685.1 Mycobacterium sp. E2462 | reverse complement strand
GCGCGGTCGGCCGCGGACCGGGGGCCAACATCTACCATGTCGAGCTGCCGAATGTCGGGACGATGGAATCGAATTCGCCCGTGATGGTCGACGACGTCGTGGTCGGCAGTGTCGGCGCGATGCGGGTGCAGGGGTGGCACGCGGACGTCGAGATCTCGGTGAAACGCGATGTCGTCGTCCCCGCCAACGTGGTGGCCACCGTCGGGCAGACCAGCCTGCTGGGCTCGATGCACGTGGAGCTGAACACGCCGCTCGGCCAGCAGGGCACCGGACGGCTGCAGCCCGGGGCCACGATCCCGCTCAGCCGGTCCTCGGCCTACCCATCGACCGAGCAGACGCTGTCGTCGTTGGGCGCGGTGGTCAACGGTGGGGGCCTGGGACAGATCGGGGAGGTCGTGCACAACTTCTCCGCCGCCCTGTCCGGGCACGAAGGCGCCGCGCGAGACCTGCTCAACCGCCTCGACACGTTCGTGGGGACCCTCGACGAACAGCGGGACAACATCGTCGATTCCATCCAGGCCCTGAACCGGCTTGCCGGCACCTTCGCCGAGCAACGCGACGTCCTCACCCAGGCGCTGCGCAAGATTCCGCCGGCGCTCGACGTGTTGATCAAGGAGCGGCCGAGGCTGACCGCGGCGTTGGACAAGCTTCGCGTCTTCTCCAACACCGCCACCCGGCTGGTCAACGACTCTCAGGCGGACCTGGTACGGAACTTGAAGAACCTGGAGCCGGCCATCCAGGCGCTCGCCGACGTCGGCCCGGACTTCGGTGCGGCCATCGCGGCGAGCTTCGTGTTCCCATTCACCCAGAACTTCGTCGACCGCGCCGTGCGGGGTGACTACTTCAACCTGCACGTGGACTTCGACCTGACGATCCCGCGGCTCAAGCGTGGCCTGCTGCTGGGCACCCACTGGGGTCAGCTGGACGAGCCGGAGCCCCCGGTGCCCGGGGATCCGTATCGCTTGAACTACACGCTCGACCCGCTGCACAACCCCATCCGGCCGCCGTGGGTCGATCCCAACGCCTTGCCGCTGCCCGGTCCGGCGCCGACCGCGG
>NZ_LZKC01000065.1:0-1844 GCF_001672685.1 Mycobacterium sp. E2462 | reverse complement strand
GGGTCGGGGTGTCGGTGACCATGCCGGGCAAGTTCGCCGCGCTGCGCTTCGCCGACGAGCGGACCCCGCGCGCCGAGCTGCTGGGCGCCGCCAACACCCTGGTCCGGACGCCGCGCGGCTGGCGGGCCGACAACACCGACGTCGACGGCGTCGCGGGGGCGGTCGGGACCGTCACCGGGCGGGCGCTGGTGTGCGGGTCGGGCGGGACGGCGCCGGCCGCGCTCATGGGGCTGGCGCACGCCGGCGCCGCCGCCGTCACCGTCGTGGCGCGCGACCCGGACAAGGCGGCCCGGCTCGTGGACCTCGGCGCGCGCCTCGGGGTGCCGACGCAGTTCTGCGGCCTGGACGACGCGGCGCTGGCCCGCCAGGTCGCCGACGCGCAGGTGCTGGTCAGCACGGTTCCCGCCGACGTCGGGGCCCGCTACGCCGACACCCTGGCCGCCGTGCCGGTGCTGCTCGACGCGGTCTACGACCCGTGGCCGACGCCGTTGGCCGCCGCGGTGGCGGCGGCGGGCGGCCGGGTGATCAGCGGCCTGCAGATGCTGCTGCACCAGGCGTTCGCGCAGGTGGAACAGTTCACAGGGCTGCCCGCCCCGCGAGGGGCGATGAGCGCCGCCCTGGGCTAGCCTGACGCGCGTGCTGGCCGGGGCGGTGGCGCTGTGGATGGCCGCGCTGAGCGGATACGACGTCGCGCGACGCCGGCTGCCGAACTGGTTGACCCTGCCCGGCGCCGCGGCGGTCCTGGCCGCCGCGGCGGTCGCGGGCCGGGGCGCGCCGGCGCTGATGGGCGCCGCCGCCCTGGGCGGCGGCTACCTGCTGGTGCACCTGGTCTCGCCCGCGGGGCTGGGCGCCGGCGACGTCAAGCTGGCCGTCGGCCTGGGCGCGCTGACCGGCTGCTTCGGCGCGCCGGTGTGGGCCTGCGCGGCGGTCGGGGCGCCGCTGCTGACCGCGCTGGTCGCGGTGGCGAGCCTGCCGTGGCGGGCCGGGCCGACGGTGCCGCACGGGCCGTCGATGTGCCTGGCCAGCGCCCTGGGCCTGGCGCTGCTCACGTGACGGGCAGCAGCGGCAGCAGCTGATCGCCGAGGCGGACCACCTCGGACTTGTACGGGGTGTCGCTCAGCACGAAGTGGGTGATCCCCAGGTCGGCGTAGCGATGCAGCGCGGCGGCCACCTCGGCGGCCGAGCCCACCAACCACGTCGTCCCGGCGCCCTCGCCGCCGTATCTGCTCGGCGCGGTGTACAGGCACGAGTCGAGCACCTCGCCCCGCTCGGCGAGGTCGCTGAGCCGCCGCTGGCCCTCGGCGGCCCCCGCGTTGTGCAGGCTCAACACCCGCGGCGCGCCGGCCAGCGACGCGACCTTCGCCTCGGCGTCGCGCCACGCCTCCTCCGACGTGTCCCGCACCAGGGTGGTGATCCGCAACCCGAACTCCAGCGGTGCGTGCTCGCGACCGAGCTTGTCCGACAGCGACTTCAGCCGCTCGACGCGTTCGGCGATCCCGTCGAGCGGTTCACCCCAGAACAGCTGCACGTCGGCCTCGGTGGCCGCGACCTGCTCGGCGGCGGCCGACGCCCCACCGAAGTACAACGCGGGGTGCCGCCCGTCGGCGGCGCCGAGGGGCCGCGGCTGCAGCGTCGAATGGTCGACCCGAAAGAACTCGCCGTGGAACGTGACGTCGTCCTCGTGCCACAGCCGGCGCACCAGCCGCATGAACTCGCGGGTGCGGTCGTAGCGGCGGGACTTGTCGAGCTCGGTGTCGCCGTAGGCGGTCGGATCGTCGACGCCGCTGACGATGTTGATGAACAACTTGCCGTCGTTGAGCCGGTGCAGGGTGGCCGCCGCGCTG
>NZ_LZKC01000064.1:0-3262 GCF_001672685.1 Mycobacterium sp. E2462 | reverse complement strand
GCGTCCACGTCGTCGAGCGTGCCGGGGAAGGTGATGATGCCGATCCGCGTCGTCACTGCGCCTCCCGGCTGATCGTCCAGTCTTCGATCACGGTGTTGGCGAGCAGCGTCTCGGCGATCTCGGCCAGCACCGCGTCGTCGACCGTGTCGTCCACGTCCAGTTCGAACCTCTTGCCCTGCCGGACCTCGGCGACCCCTGGGTGGCCCAGCCGCCCGAGCGCGCCGACGATGGCCTGACCCTGCGGGTCCAGGATCTCCGCTTTGGGCATCACGTTGACGATCACCCGGGCCACCGGCGCTCCTCCTCAGTCAGGCTGTCGGCGCCGAGTCTACCGGCGAAACCGCAGCCAGGGGCTACGGGCACGAGGCGATGTAGGCCTCACACAGGGGCGCGGTCATGGCGCCCAGCACCGGGTCGTCCGCCATCGCCGGCCACGGCACCTGCGGCGGCCCCGACGACCACAGGGTGAGCTCGCTGATGGTGCTGCTGGCCACGTGCGCGATCAGGTAGGTGTGCATGACGACCGGACCGCTGATCACCGCCGCCACCCGGTTCGGCGCGTCGTCGGTGATCGACGGCGACTCCTGCGGCGCGCGCTGCTGGCAACCGCGCAGGGCGGCGACGGCGGCGCGCAACACGTCGGCCGCGGTCGGGCCGCCGCGCGCGGTGTCGCCGCGCCAGTGCAGCACCTGCACCTGCAGCTGCCACTGCCCGTCGGGGTGGGCGACGGTGGCGCGGGACGTGACCGCCGAGTCGCGCGGGTCCTGCCCGGACGCCGGCGCGCCGCACAGCTCCTCGAACCTAAACCGCGGCCCGGGCGTCGCTCCGGTGAGCGGCACCGCCACCCCGGACAAGGCGGGCCAGTGGTACACCGCGTCCAGCGGCACGGCCCGCTGCTCGATCCAGGCCGTGTTCGGGATCCGGTCACAGGTGGTGGGGCAGGTCTCGGGCTCGGCGTGGGCGGGCGCGACCACGACCAGGGCGACGGTCAGGCCGCCGGCGACCAGGATCGCGGCCAGCATCACGCGCATCGGCACCCTTCCCCTTCGAGGCACAATCGTAGATATGCAACTGACGCATTTCGGCCATTCCTGCCTACTTGCCGAGTTCGACACCACCAGAGTGCTCTTCGATCCGGGCAGCTTCGCCCACGGGTTCGAGGGCATCACCGGTTTGACCGCCATCCTGATCACCCACCAGCACCCCGATCACGTCGACGTCACCCGGCTACCCGCCTTGCTGGAGGGCAATCCGGGGGCGGCGCTGTACGCCGACCCGCAGACCGCGGCGCAGCTGGGTTCGCCGTGCCGGGACGTCCACGTCGGCGACGAGTTGCAGATCGGCGAACTGACGGTCCGGGCCGTCGGTGGCGTGCACGCCACCATCCACCCGGAAATCCCTGTGATCGAGAACATTTCGTTCCTGGTGGGTGACGCGCAGCATCGCGCCCGGCTGATGCATCCCGGCGACGCGCTGTTCGTGCCCGACGAACCGGTGGACGTGTTGGCCACGCCGGCCGCCGCGCCGTGGATGAAGGTCTCCGAAGCCGTCGACTACCTGCGCGCGGTGGCACCCACGCGGGCGGTCCCGATCCACCAGGGCATCATCGCCCCCGACGCGCGGGGCATCTACTACGGCCGGCTTTCGGAGATGACCGACACGGACTTTCAGGTGCTGCCCGAGGAGAGCGCCGTCGCCTTCTGAGCGGCGTTCCCCGGCTTGGCGGTGCGAGGCGCGGTCAGGCGATGTCGGCGGCGGCGCCGCGGCCGGCCGCGCGGCCCGAGAAGACGCAGCCGCCCAGGAAGGTGCCTTCCAGCGCGCGATAGCCGTGCACCCCGCCGCCGCCGAACCCGGCCGCCTCGCCGGCGGCGTACAGACCGGCCAGCGGCGTCCCGTCCTCGGTGAGCACCCGTCCGGCCAGGTCGGTTTCGATGCCCCCCAACGTCTTTCGGGTCAGGATGTGCAGTTTGACCGCGATCAGCGGGCCGGCCTTCGGGTCGGTCAGCCGGTGCGGGGCAACGACCCGGCCCAGCCGGTCACCGAGGTAGCCGCGGGCGGCCCGGATGGCGGTGATCTGGCCGTCCTTGCTGAACCTGTTGGCCACCTCGCGGTCTCGCGCGGTGACCTCGGCCTCCACCGTGGCGTAGTCGAGGGGCTGCACGTCGGGCAGCTTGTTCATCGCGGTCACCAACTCGCGCAGCGAGTCCGCGCTCACGAAGTCGATGCCCCGATCGACGAACGCCTGCACCGGTTTTGGCGGCCCCGAGCTGGCCCGGTTGCGCAGCAATTCGCGCACGCTCTGTCCGGTCAGATCGGGGTTCTGCTCCTGCCCGGACAGCGCGAACTCCTTCTCGATGATCCGGGCGTTCAACACGAACCAGGTGTAGTCGAACCCGGATTTGGTGATGTACTCCAGCGTTCCCAGGGTGTCGAACCCCGGGTAGAGGGGGATCGGCAACCGTTTGCCGTTGGCGTCCAGCCACAGCGACGACGGGCCGGGAATGATTCGGATGCCGTGCAGCGGCCAGATCGGATCGTAATTGGTGATGCCCTCGACGTAATGCCACATCCGGTCGGGGTTGATCACCCGGGCGCCGGCCTGCTGCGTGATGCCGATCATCCGCCCGTCGACATGCGCCGGCACCCCGCTCAACAATTGCTCGGGGACGCGGCCCATCCGCTGGGGCCAGTTCTTGCGGACCAGTTCATGGTTGGCGCCGATACCCCCGCTGGTGACGATCACCGCGTTGGCCCGAAACTCGAACTGGCCGACGGCTTTTCGTGACGACGCGACGCCCCGGGCGGCGGTCGAGGGCTCCAGCACCGTGCCCCGCACCCCGGTCACGGCGCCACCCTCGACGATCAGCTCGTCGACCTGGTGCCGGTGCGCGAACCGCACGGTCGAGCGGTCCCGCAGCTGGCGCGCGAAGATGTCGACCAACGCGGGGCCGGTGCCCCAGGTGATGTGGAACCGGGGCACCGAATTACCGTGTCCCAGCGCGTCGTAGCCGCCGCGCTCCGCCCAGCCCACCAGCGGGAACAGCTTGAGCCCGCGGGCGCGCAGCCAGCTGCGCTTCTCCCCGGCCGCGAAATCGACGTAGGCGTGCGCCCATTGGCGTGGCCAGTAGTCCTCGGGCCGATCGAACCCGGCCGTGCCGAGCCAGTCCTGCAGCGCGAGCTCGTGGCTGTCGCGGATGCCCAGCCGGCGCTGCTCCGGGCTGTCGACGAAGAACAGACCGCCGAACGACCAGAACGCCTGACC
>NZ_LZKC01000063.1:0-1560 GCF_001672685.1 Mycobacterium sp. E2462 | reverse complement strand
CACACCGGTACCTCCGGCACCGGCCCCCGCGCCGGCCGACGCCCCGCCGGCACCGGGCGCCGCCCCGGCGGCCGCGCCGGGCTTCGGTCCCGACGCGCCGCCCACGCAGGACTTCATGTATCCCTCGATCGGCACTAACTGCCTGGCCGACGGCACCAGCGCCATCGCGACCGCGCTGTCGGTCGCCGGGCCGGCGAAGATCCCGACGCCGGGTCCGGGCCCGGGCCAGACCGCCTACGTGTTCACCGCGGTGGGTACCCCGGGCCCCGCCGAGGTGCAGAAGCTGCCGCTGAACGTCACCTGGGTCAACCTCACCACGGGCAAGTCGGGAACGGTGGCGTTGACGCCGCGCACCGACATCAACGGTGACGGCCCGACCACGTTGACCGCGATCGCCGACACCGGCTCGGGCAGCATCATGTCGACGATCTTCGGTCAGGTCACCACCAAGGAAAAGCAGTGCCAGTTCATGCCCACGATCGGCTCCACGGTGGTGCCCTGACCGCCACCGCGGTGCGCCGAGCGCGCGTGTCCCCGAGGGGGCACGCGCGTCGTCGTCAGTAGGCCATGAACAGGATCGCGTCGCGGTCGTAGTCGAGGCCCGGGTGCGCGTCGGCCAGGTGCGCCTGGGTCAGCTCGACCAGTTCGTCCTCGTCCTTGCCGACGATGGCCTCACCGCACGGGCACGTGCGGAACGGGGGCGCCGTCGGGCACCGGCGGTTCCGCGACGAACTGGTTGACCGACGCCGCCACGCTCTTGGATTCGCTGGGGGCGGTCGGGCTGTGGGCGAAGGCTTGCGCGGCGGCCATCAGCAGCTGTGTCGCCTGCTGTGGATCGCCGGCCGCCTGCTGGATGATCGGGCTGAGCTGCGAGAGCGCGGGCAGGCCCGGCAGACCGGCGGTCGAGTTGGTTTGCGGAGTCGGCTGCGGCGCCGCCGGGTCAGCCGCCGCGCTCGGGCAAAGCCCGAGCGCGGCGACCGACATGGCGACAGCAGCCAAACCCTTGGACAGGTTTCCAACGATTGCCACTGTGTCCTCCGGTCGTGGGTAGTGGATTAGTCGGTGACGAAACTGATCAGGGCAGGGCGGCCAGGAACGGCGCCGCCGGTCCCGCCGGGCTGGCCGCCGCGGGTGCCGCGGCGGCCACCGGTGCTGCCGCTGCGCCGGGCAGCTGGCTGGTCAGGGCCGTCAGGTCCTGAGGCAGGTTCAGCTGCGGCGGCACGTTCACCGGCAGGCCCGAAGGCATCGCCGGCATGTCGACCCGCGCCTGCGGCAACTGCGGGGCCGGCGGGGTGGCGGGGGCCGCCGGCGCCGACAGGCCCGGGATCGCCGGGAGGCCCGGAATCGCCGACGAGGCGGGTGCGGTCGGCGCGGTCGGCGCCTTCGCGGGGGCCGGCTGCGCGAGGCCCGGCAGCAGGCTGTTCAGTCCCGGAGCGGGGGGGGCCGCGGCGGGCGCGGCCGGCGCGGCCTGGGTCAGCCCGGGGATCGGCGGCAGTCGTCTCAATAACGATCAAATAAATGCCACACGTGTCACTCAAGTCCCATCGGTATCAGCCGTAA
>NZ_LZKC01000062.1:0-14279 GCF_001672685.1 Mycobacterium sp. E2462 | reverse complement strand
GATGGCGCTGAGGGGGAAGGCGATGGTACCGGTCGGCGAGTACCGCAACCCCCAACTTGCCAGCTCGAGCACGCCGTCCCCCACCATCGACCACACATCTGCCGTACCGCGGGAGCACCGGGCGGCGCTGCCCGCTCAGCTGACGGCGGCGGATACGGGCGTGTGCTCGTCGTCGACGGGGCGGTCAGCACGGCGGTGCTGCCGGCGGTAGTGCCGGACTTCGATTATCAGCCCGGTCAGCCCCAGCGCGCTGGTAATCGCCGAAACCACATAAAGCAGCGGGCTCGGGTGGCCGGCGAGCGCGTCGCCGAGGATGACCACCGCCGAGGTGCCGGGAAGCAGCCCGACCAGGGTCGCCAGCCCGTAGGGCAGCACCCGCACGGTCGACGCACCGGCGGCGTAATTGAGAGCGGAGAACGGCACGGCGGGGATGAGCCGCAGCGACAGGATGGCCAGCCACCCGCGAGTGCGCAGGCGCTCGTCGACCGTGTCGATCGAGTTGTGCCGCACCAGGCGGTTGAGCCGCCACCCGGCGGCGCGCACCAGCAGCATGGCGATCATCGCGCTGGCGGTGCTGGCGATCACCGCGATCGCCACCCCCAGCACGGGGCCGAACAACAGCCCGGCCGCCAGCGTGAACACGGTCCGCGGGACGGGCACCACCGTCACGACGATGTGGGCGACGAGGAACGCCAGCGGGAACCACGGCCCCACCGACTGCGCCCAGTCGCGCAACTGCACGGGCGAGGGGAGCGGCGCCCACGAGGCGAGCACCAGCAGCCCTGTGATGCCCACCACTGTCCAGGCGATCCGCGACCGTGACGCCTGGCGCGCGGCCACGCCGAGCGCGCGGCCGAGATCACGCAGTGTTTCGCCGATCTTGCTGGTGGCGGAAGCCGTCACGCCTGCCAAGGTTACGGTGCCCAGGTGAATACGGCGTTGCTCGGCGCTGGCGTTTCGTCGCGAACCTGACGGCCGAGCCGCCCACGGCGGTTTTTAGCGGCGAGTTCCGTCAATTAATCTCTTTAGTCAAGCGGTATCCCCAAGCAACGGTCCCAACGCTGGGAAAAGGGAGCAATCGGTGTCCATTGACGTACCCGAGCTGGCCGACCTAGAACAGGTTCGCGGTCGTTGGCGCAGCGCGGTCGCCGGTGTGCTGTCCAAGAGCACCCGGAAAGACCCCGAGCAGCTGGGTGACGAGCCGGAGCGGCTGCTGGAGACCCCGACCTACGACGGGATCGCGGTGCGCGCGCTCTACACGGCGCTGGACGAGCTGCCCGAGCCACCGCTGCCCGGCGAGTGGCCGTACGTGCGGGGCGCCGACCCGCTGCGCGACGTCAAGTCCGGCTGGAAGGTCGCGGAGGCGTTCCCGGCCACCCCGGTGCCCGGCGTCGCGGCCGCCGACGTCAATTCCGCGGTGCTCGACGCCCTCGGCAACGGGGCCGGCGCGGTCGTCCTGCGCATCGGCGAGTCCGGGGTCGCGCCCGACCAGATCGCCCAGGCGCTCGACGGCGTCTACCTGAGCATGGCGCCGCTGATCCTGGAGGCGGGCGCCGACTATGCGGCGGCGGCCGACGCGGTGCTGGGCCTCGCGGCCGGCGTCGAACCCGACCAGCGGGCCCTGCTGGCGATCGACCTCGGCGGTGACCCGCTCGCCGCGGCGCTGAGCGGGCGGCCCGCCCCGACCATCGAGGACGTCGTCGCGGTCGCCCGGCGCGCCGCCGGCCACACCGGGATCCGCGCGATCACCGTCGACGGTCCCGCCTTTCACAACCTGGGCGCCAACGCGACGTGGGAGCTGGCCGCCGGCGTCGCCGCCGCGGTCGCCTACCTGCGAGTCCTCACCGAGGCCGGGCTGTCGATCGCGGAGGCGTTGCGGCAGATCAGTTTCCGGTTCGCCGCCGACGACGACCAGTTCATGACGATCGCGAAGATTCGGGCGGCGCGCAATCTGTGGGCGCGGGTCGCGGAGGTGCTCGGCGAACCCGACGCGGGCGCGGCCGTCGTGCACGCCGAGACGTCGCTGCCCATGATGACCCAGCGCGACCCGTGGGTGAACATGTTGCGCTGCACGCTGGCCGCCTTCGGCGCCGGGGTCGGGGGCGCCGACTCGTTGCTGATCTACCCGTTCGACGCGGCGATCGAAGGTGGATTCCCGGGTGTCGCAACCAGTTTCGCGCGGCGCATCGCGCGCAACACGCAGTTGTTGTTGCTCGAGGAGTCGCACGTGGGCCGGGTCCTGGACCCCGCCGGCGGCTCGTGGTTCGTCGAGGACCTGACCCACCGGCTCGCCCAGCAGGCCTGGCAGCAGTTCCAGGCCGTCGAGTCCCGTGGCGGGTTCACCGACGCCGGCGACTTCATCGCCGGCCAGATCGCCGACATCGCGGCCCGCCGCGCCGACGACATCGCCCATCGCCGCACCGCCGTCACCGGGGTCAACGAGTTCCCTAATCTCACCGAGCCGGCGCTGCCGCAGACCGAGTCGTCGTATTCGCCGCTGGCCGCGGGCAAGCTGATCCGCTACGCCGCGCAGTTCGAGGCGCTGCGCGACCGCTCCGACGCTTACCTGGAACGTACCGGCGCGCGCCCGCGGGTGCTGTTGTTGCCGTTGGGCCCGTTGGCCGAGAACAACATTCGCACGACCTTCGCGTCGAACCTGCTGGCCTCCGGCGGGATCGAGGCGGTCAACCCCGGAACGGTCGACGCCGCCGACGTCGCGGCGGCGGTCAGCGAGTTCGGCGCGGCGGGAACACCGACGGTCGCCGTCATCTGCGGCGCGGACAAGCGCTACCAGGACGAGGCGTCGGCAGTGGTCGAGGCCGCCCGGGCCGCGGCCGTCGAGCGGGTGTACCTCGCCGGCCCCGAGAAGGCCGTGGCCGACGCGGAGCATCGGCCCGATGAATACTTGACCGCGAAAATCAATGCAGTGCAAGCCCTGTCGGATCTGCTCACACGGTTGGGGGCCTGAGACCATGACGACCACCGCACCCGCTGTCGGCAGCTTCGCCGAGGTCCCGTTGCGCAGTGAGCGAACCCCGCAGCGGCCCACCGAGTCCGCCGTCGAGCAATTCGTCGAGGCCGCGGCGGCCGCGCACTGGTACACCCCCGACCAATTGCAGTGGCACACACCGGAAGACATCGACGTCAAACCGGTCTACATCGGCGCCGATCGCGCCGCCGCGGAGGCCGATGGCTACCCGCTGCACACCTTCCCCGGTGACCCGCCGTTCGTGCGGGGGCCCTACCCGACGATGTACGTCAACCAGCCGTGGACCATTCGCCAGTACGCCGGGTTTTCCACCGCGGCGGAGTCCAACGCGTTCTACCGGCGCAACCTGGCAGCGGGCCAGAAGGGGCTGTCGGTCGCCTTCGACCTGGCCACCCACCGCGGCTACGACTCCGACCACCCGCGCGTGCAGGGTGACGTCGGAATGGCCGGCGTAGCAATCGATTCCATCCTGGACATGCGGCAACTGTTCGACGGCATCGACCTGTCGACGGTGTCGGTGTCGATGACCATGAACGGCGCGGTGCTGCCGATCCTGGCGCTGTACGTGGTGGCCGCGGAGGAACAGGGGGTGCCGCCGGAGAAGTTGGCCGGCACCATCCAGAACGACATCCTCAAAGAGTTCATGGTGCGCAACACCTACATTTATCCGCCCAAGCCGTCGATGCGCATCATTTCCGACATCTTCGCCTACACCAGCGCCAAGATGCCGAAGTTCAACTCGATCTCCATCTCCGGCTACCACATCCAAGAAGCCGGCGCCACCGCGGATCTCGAGCTGGCGTACACCCTGGCGGACGGCGTCGACTACATCAAGGCAGGGTTGGCCGCCGAGCTGGACATCGATTCCTTCGCGCCGCGGCTGTCGTTCTTCTGGGGCATCGGCATGAACTTTTTCATGGAGGTCGCCAAGCTGCGGGCCGGCCGCCTGCTGTGGAGCGAACTGGTGTCGCAGTTCAACCCCAAGAGCTCCAAATCGCTGTCGCTGCGCACCCATTCGCAGACGTCCGGCTGGTCGCTGACCGCGCAGGACGCGTTCAACAACGTGGCCCGCACCTGCATCGAGGCCATGGCCGCCACCCAAGGGCACACGCAGTCGCTGCACACCAACGCGCTCGACGAGGCGCTGGCGTTGCCCACCGACTTCTCGGCCCGCATCGCGCGCAACACCCAGCTGGTGCTGCAGCAGGAGTCGGGCACCACGCGGCCCATCGATCCGTGGGCGGGTTCGTACTACGTCGAGTGGCTCACCCACCAACTCGCGCAGAAAGCCCGCGCCCACATCGCCGAGGTGACCGAGCACGGCGGGATGGCGCAGGCCATCAGCGACGGCATCCCGAAGCTGCGCATCGAGGAAGCGGCCGCGCGCACGCAGGCCCGCATCGACTCCGGCATCCAGCCGGTGATCGGCGTCAACAAGTATCAGGTCGAAGAGGACCAGGAGGTCGAGGTCCTCAAGGTCGAGAACAGCCGGGTGCGCGCCGAGCAGCTCGCCAAGCTCCAGGAGTTGCGGGCAGGCCGCGACCAGGCGGCCGTGGACGCCGCGTTGGCCGAATTGTCGCGCGCCGCAGCCGCTCACGGCCGTGCGGGCGACGACGGGCTGGGCAACAACCTGTTGGCGCTCGCCATCGACGCGGCCCGCGCCAAGGCCACCGTCGGCGAGATCTCCGACGCGTTGGAGAAGGTGTACGGGCGCCACCAGGCGGAGATCCGTACCATCGCCGGGGTCTACCGCGACGAAGCTGGAAAGGCCGAGAACATCGCTACCGCCACCGATCTCGTCGAAAAATTCGCGGAGGCCGACGGGCGCCGGCCCCGCATCCTGGTGGCCAAGATGGGCCAGGACGGGCACGACCGCGGGCAGAAGGTGATCGCCACGGCCTTCGCCGACATCGGGTTCGACGTCGACGTCGGATCGTTGTTCTCCACGCCGGACGAGGTGGCGCGGCAGGCCGCCGACAACGACGTACACGTCGTCGGGGTGTCCTCACTGGCGGCGGGCCACCTGACCCTGGTGCCGGCTCTGCGCGACGCGCTGGCCGAGGTCGGCCGGCCCGACATCATGGTCGTGGTCGGCGGGGTCATCCCGCCCGGCGATTTCGACGAGCTGTACGCCGCCGGCGCGGCCGCCATCTTCCCGCCCGGCACCGTCATCGCCGACGCCGCCATCGGTCTGCTGCACAAGCTCGCCGAGCGGCTCGGCTATTCGCTCGACTAGATGGTCGCCGAACAGCCCGATCCGGCAGACGATTTGGCGGCGACGATCCGCGCCGGTGACCGCGCCGCCCTGCCGCGAGCCATTACGCTGCTGGAGTCGACGCGCGCCGACCATCAGGAGCGGGCGCAGCAGTTGCTGCTGGCACTGACGCCGGATTCCGGTAACGCGCATCGGGTCGGCATCACGGGGATCCCCGGGGTGGGCAAGTCCACCAGCATCGAAGCGCTCGGCATGCATCTCATCGAGCGGGGCCACCGGGTGGCGGTGCTGGCCGTCGACCCCTCCTCGACGCGCAGCGGCGGCTCGATCCTCGGCGACAAGACCCGCATGTCTCGCCTGGCCGTCCATCCGGACGCCTACATCCGACCCTCGCCGACCTCGGGCACGCTGGGCGGCGTGGCCAAGGCGACCCGCGAGACGGTGGTGCTGCTCGAGGCCGCCGGCTTCGACGTCATCGTGATCGAGACCGTCGGCGTCGGCCAGTCCGAGGTGGCGGTGGCGAACATGGTGGACACCTTCGTCCTACTCACCCTGGCCCGCAGCGGCGATCAGTTGCAGGGCATCAAGAAGGGTGTGCTCGAGCTCGCCGACATCGTCGTGGTGAACAAGGCGGACGGTGAACACCTGGCGGAGGCGCGTTCGGCCGCGCGTGAACTGTCCGGAGCGATCCGGCTGATCCATCCCCGCGAGACGCTGTGGCGCCCGCCCGTGCTGACGATGAGCGCGGTCGAGGGCACGGGCCTCGCCGAGCTCTGGGAGACCGTCGAACGTCACCGCCAGGTCCTCAGTCAGGCGGGTGAGTTCGAGGCGCGTCGGCGGTCCCAGCAAGTCGACTGGACCTGGCAGATGGTGCGCGATTCGGTCGTGAACCGGGTCTTGTCCAACCCTCAAGTGCGCAGCATCAAGGCCGACGTGGAGCGCCGGGTCAAGGCGGGGGAGCTGACCCCGGCGCTGGCCGCCCAGCAAATACTGGACGCCGCGTCGCGCTAACGGATGAGTAAATAATCCAGATTTCGCTCCGGCAAGGTATGAAATGCAAGTAAATTCGCCAGATGTGACGGTGGAAACACGAGTCGATCGCCGAGCGGTTCCTCTCCGCGGTGACCTTGACGCAGGTCAGCGCGTGTCCGGAGCGGCGGACTCACGGTTTGGTTGCGTCGTTCGAAGCTTCGGTGCCATGTTTCCCGCGCGCCGCCTGGGCGGCGGGGCGCTGGCGGTGTACGTCGACGGCCAACCCGTCGTCGACGTGTGGACGGGCTGGTCGGACCGGGGCGGGCGCCGGCAGTGGTCGGCCAACACCGCGCCCATGGTGTTCTCGGCGACCAAGGGGATGGCCGCAACGGTCATCCACCGCCTTGCCGACCGGGGCCTGATCGATTACGAGGCGCCGGTCGCCGAATACTGGCGCGAGTTCGGCGCCAACGGCAAGGCCGACATGACGGTGCGCCAGGTGATGCGCCACCACGCCGGACTGTCGGGCCTGCGCGGCGCCAGCATGGAGGAGCTGCTCGACCACGAGGCGATGGAGGAGCGGCTGGCCGCCGCGGCGCCCGGCAAGCTGCTGGGCAAGTCGGCCTACCACGCGCTCACCTTCGGCTGGCTCATGTCCGGGCTGGCCCGGGCGGTGACCGGGAAGGACATGCGCGCACTCATCCGCGAAGAGCTCGCCGAGCCGTTGGGCACCGACGGCCTGCACCTGGGCCGGCCGCCCGCGGGCGCCCCGACGCGCGCCGCCGAGATCATCGTGCCGCAGAGCATCATCGGCAATTCGGCGCTCAACTTCGTCACGCGCAAGGTCGTCAACGAGTTCTCCGGCGGCTTCCGCTCGATGTACTTTCCCGGCATGATCGCCGCCGTGCAGGGTGACGCGCCGTTGCTCGACGCGGAGATCCCCGCCGCCAACGGAGTGGCCACGGCACGGGGCCTGGCCAGGATGTACGGCGCGATCGCCAACGGCGGCGAGGTCGACGGCACCCGATTTTTGTCCCGCGAGCTGGTCGCCGGGCTCACCGGGCGTCGCAGCCTGCGGCCGGACCGAAACCTGTTCATACCGTTGGCCTTTCACCTCGGCTACCACACCCTGCCGATCGGCAATGTGATGCCCGGGTTCGGGCACGTCGGATTGGGTGGGTCGGTCGGGTGGGCGGACCCGGCGACCGGGGTGGCGTTCGCCCTGGTACACAACCGGCTGCTCACCCCGTTGACGACCACCGACCACGCGGCATTCGTCGGCATCTACGCGTTGATCCGGCGGGCGGCGGACAAGGCGCGCAGCCGCGGCCTGCGCCCGGTGACCGAGTTCGGCGCCCCGTTCTATCAGCCGGGGGCCGTGGCCGGCTGAGCCGCGCGGCCGCGCCGGGCTGCCAGTGTCCGCACGGCGCGGGTCGGTGTGCGGGTTGTAGTCTGTGACGATGTCTGCCCATGCCAACGCCGCGGCCATACGCGGACGAAGCCGGGCTCGCACCGGGGGCACCGCGGGCCTTCCGATCGGATGAGCGCGAAGCCGAACCTTGGACACGCCTTCAACCCGCGGTGCAATGCGCTCAACGCGTGGCGGCTCGTGCTCGCCACGGGCGTCATCCTGGAACACTCCTGGCCGCTCACCGGTCGCAAGCTTCTCCCACCCGGCGATCAGCTGATCACCCAGCTGTGGGTGGACGGTTTCTTCGCGATTTCGGGGTTCCTTATCGCGTCGAGCTGGGTTCGCAACCCCCGGCTCCGGGAGTTCAGCGTGGCCCGCGCTCTGCGCATCTTTCCGGGGTTGTGGGTCTGCCTGCTGGTCGTCGCTTTCGTCATCGCCCCTATCGGCGTGGCAATCCAGGGGGGCTCCCCGGCGAGACTGCTGTGGTCGTGGGCCCCTGTCGAGTACGTGCTGAACAACGGCGTGTTGAACGTCTACCACGTCGGCATCGCCGGGACGCCGCGCGACGTTCCGTACCCGGGGGTTTGGGACGGGGTTCTGTGGACGTTGATCTTCGAGTTGCTGTGTTACGTCGCGATAGCCCTCGCCGGCCTGGCCGGGCTCTTGAGCCGCCGCTGGCCGGCCGTGGCGGTGTTCGCCCTGTTTGTGGGGTTGTCGGCGCTGGTGTCCTACCCGGTCGCGGCGGTGCCCACGGTGGTGCAGATGATCGCTCGGTTCTCCCTCGTATTCGCGGCCGGGACGCTGCTGCACCAGTTCCGTGACGCTGTTGCGGCGCGTTGGTCCTGGGTCGCGGCGAGCGGTGCCATCGTCGTCGTCGCCGGTTTGCTGACGCCCAACTACCGTGTGCTCGCCGCCCTTCCGCTGGCCTACGCCGTCGTCGTCTCGGGCGCGTTGCTGCAGCACCGGCGGCTGAGGCTGCGCACAGATCTGTCCTATGGCGTCTACATTTATGCGTGGCCCATGCAGCAGTTGCTGGTCATCTGCGGAATGGGTTTCCTGGAGCCACCCGTGTTCACCGCCGTCGCGGCGCTGGCGACCTTGCCGCTCGCGGCGCTGAGCTGGTTCTTGGTGGAGAAGCCTGCGCTGTCCTGGAAATCGCGCCTCCGAGGGCCGAGGAGGCCCGCCACCGTTGAGGTCGCGGGCCGCGCGCCGCGACTGTCGCAGAACTCCCAGGCTGTGCGCGGCCCGCACCGGTAGTCCGCTGCGACCGCGGATCACGAAAATATACAGAATCGTCAAAAACGCTTTGCGTTCATCGTCGGCGCGTTACCGTCGTGAGCGATCCAGGCCGCGTTAGCGTGGGGTTAAAACAGCGTTTCATTCTGCGTCGGGTGCGGATCGAGACGGTATGGCCAAAGATACTGGGAGCAGCCAAAAATCGTCGCTCCGGCATCGCCGGTCACCCAGGGAAAGGCTCTCGTCGAATCGTGATTCGGATTGTTGATGTCGAAGCGGCGCCCTTGGGCGGGCCCGAGAGCTGTTGACTTACAGCCGAATTGCGGGGGTCGTCGAGGCGCCCGGCAAGTGAAAGGTTCGGATTCGCGTATGAGGTTGAGCAGAATCATCAAATCCGCAGCGACCGCGGTCGATTCGCCCGGCCGCATCGCGAATCCCGTACTCGCCGCTACGCCGGACCGGCCGACGGTGTTGTTCGTGTTGGGGCCGCAGCGGTCCGGCACGTCGGCGCTGACCAGGGTTTTGTCGCTCTGCGGAGGCACGCTTCCGGCCGCGATGCTGGGCGCCGACGCCAATAACCCGCTCGGCTACTGGGAACCGCGGGCGGCTATCACGCTCAACGAGACGATCCTGCGCCGTCGCGGCACCCACTGGTATGACCCATCGCTGCGGTTTCTAGAAGAAAGCGCCCTCGACGCAAAGCAATCCGTGCACTGCGTCTCGGCGATCGCGCGTTATCTGCGGACCCTGCCGCCCGCCCCGGTCGTCGTCATCAAGGAACCGCGCATCACGACGCTGTCCGATCTGTGGTTTCAGGCGGCGCGCCTGGCGGGGTTCGACGTCGCCGCGGTCATCGCCCTGCGCCATCCCCAGGAGGTCATCTCGTCGATCGAGGCCTCCTGGGGAGTGTCGCAGGCGCTGGCCAGCGCCCTGTGGCTCAAATGCAACGTGTTGGCCGAGCGCAACACCCGTGCGGTACCGCGCGTATTCGTGGACTACGGCAACCTTCTCGACAATTGGCGCCGAGAAGTGAAGCGCATCGCGACGGCGCTGCCGGTCGAGCTGACGACGCACGACGAGGAGGCGATCGACGACTTCCTGTCGCCTGGGCTTCGCCGGCAGCGACACTGCGGCTCGGTGACGGACCTGTTCGGCACGGACTGGATGTCCGCGGTATACGAGTCGCTGCAGGGGGCGGCGCAGGACGACCCGCTCGACATCGCCACGCTGGACCGGGTTTTCGAGTCTTATCGGGCGAGCGAACGCGATTTCAGGAGGGCGTTCGAGGATTCCCGGCACCTGACCGACAGCATCCTGTTCCGGTTGTTTCGACCCGCCATCGCGCGACCGACGATGGAGGTCCTCGCCATGGCGCACCGGCGCAGCGGCACGTGGGCGTAGAAACCGCCTGACGGCGGTTCGGCGCCCGATATGATGCTGCGGACCGCGCACATCCGCCGGTCGGCTACTTCGCTCACGCACACGAACGAGAGGCGTCGGTTCTTGACAGCGTCGGTGCTCATCAGTGGTGGTGCAGGATTCATCGGGTCGGCGCTCGCATATCGGCTCGTCGAGGCCGGCCACGACGTGGCCGTCATGGACGTCTTGCATCCTCAAGTACACGCGGACCCGGTCGCGCTCAACCTGCCGTCGTCGGTGCGGTTCTTCACCGGGGATGTCACGCACGCCCCCGACTGGGATGCGGTGCTCCGGCTGTGCCGGCCGACCCAGGTGGTGCACTTGGCGGCAGAGACGGGTACCGCGCAGTCGCTGTCCGAGGCCACCCGGCACGGCGCCGTCAATGTCGTGGGGACGACGCAGCTGCTCGACGCCCTGAGCCGTTCGGGTCTGGTTCCCGAACAGCTCGTGCTGGCGTCGTCGCGGGCGGTTTACGGCGAGGGCGCTTGGCAGTCCGAGGGCTCGATCTTCTACCCCCGTCCGCGCAGTCACGCCCAGCTGCTCGCGGGCCAGTGGGACGCGCAGGGACCCGCGGGCGAGCCCGCCGTCCCGCTGCCCAGCCGCGCCGACCGCACCGAGCCGCGGCCCACCAACGTCTATGCCGCGACCAAACTCGCCCAGGAGCACCTGCTGGCGGCGTGGACCGCCGCGCATGACACCAATCTGAGCGTGCTGCGCTTGCAGAACGTCTACGGACCCGGTCAGTCGCTGACCAACTCCTACACCGGGATTGTCGCGCTGTTCGCGCGCCTGTCGCGCGCCCACCACGCGTTGGAGGTGTACGAGGACGGCCGCATCGTCCGTGACTTCGTGTACATCGACGACGTCGTCGACGCGCTGTTCGCGGCGGTACAGCGGCCGGCCGCCACGCAACGCTGCCTGGACGTCGGATCGGGCAACGCGACCACCATCCACGAACTCGCGCGGCGGGTCGCGACCATTTGCGCCGCCCCCGAACCGGTGGTCGTCGGCAAATTCCGCGACGGGGACGTCCGCGCCGCGAGCTGCGAAATAGCAGCGACAACAAACGAGCTTGGTTGGGAGCCCGCCTGGACGCTCGACGACGGATTGCAGGCGCTGCTCAAATGGATCGACGAACAGCCGCAGGCCGGCCGGGGCTGACGCAACTCCGCGAATTCGCCGGCCGGCTGTCGATTGGCCCACATTTTTAACGAATTGCCGCGAGCGGCGAAAGCGCCGTGATGGACTTTTGGCGCGGCTGACCCGCACGGCATCGATCTGCGGCCCGGGGCAGCAGTCGGCGCCAAGATCGAAAAACTACCGCTTCGGTGGGCATATGATGATTGCTACCAGCCGGTAGGGCGACGATGGGTCAGCCGAAACTCCACGACATGGATCTCGTGATCCGACCCGGGCCCAGCAACGGCGGTGCACACGAACTAGGGGGAAGTCTTGACCGTAGCGGATCGCGGCATGCGATCTCAGTTTCTGGATACGCGCGCCGCCTATCTGGACCTGCTTCGCCGCAACCTCACCTCGTACGGCAGCGACGAGTTGGTGCCGGTGGGGTGGAATGTCCTGGGCCGCGCCTTTTTGAGTACGCGCAACTACATGGTGGTCCGTAAGCGCCCGTTCAACGCCAAGGCGCGGGACCTGGGCCTGGACTGGCCGGCGGACGCATTGACCATGATCGGCATGCAGCGGCTGACCAGCCTGCAGCACTGCGTGGAGACGGTCCTGGCCGAGGACGTGCCCGGTGATCTGGTCGAGTGCGGCGTTTGGCGCGGCGGTGCGTCGATCCTCATGCGCGCCGTCTTGGCGGCTTACGGGGACGAGAAACGCTGCGTGTGGCTGGCAGATTCCTTCGCCGGGGTGCCGCCGCCGGATGCCGCCAACTACGAAGCGGACAAGGGCATCCGGCTGCATCGGGCCGCCGGCGTCCTGGCGGTGCCGGAAGCCCAGGTCAAGGCGAACTTCGAGCGCTATGGCCTGCTCGACGACCGGGTGCGGTTCCTTCCCGGCTGGTTCAAGGACACGCTGCACGACGCACCGATCGGTGAGATTGCCGTCCTGCGGCTCGACGGCGACCTGTACGAGTCCACGATTCAGGCGCTCGACGGGCTGTACCCGCGGTTGTCGTCCGGGGGCTTTTGCATCATCGACGACTACCACGCGATCGAGGCGTGCCGCCAGGCCGTCGCCGACTATCGCGCCCAGCACGGCGTCACCGCCGAGATCGTGGAGATCGACGGCACCGGCGTGTTGTGGCGCAAGGATTAGACGCCGCGGATCGGAGATCCCGCGCCCTGCGCGCCGCGAAAACCTACAGTGATGTCGGTACGGGAAGGGTGACGGCGAAACCGAG
The DNA here is from genome assembly GCF_001672685.1 of Mycobacterium sp. E2462. NCBI lineage: Bacteria > Bacillati > Actinomycetota > Actinomycetes > Mycobacteriales > Mycobacteriaceae > Mycobacterium > Mycobacterium sp. E2462. Next base: position 1,672 of record NZ_LZKC01000062.1, on the reverse strand, counting down.
GGGCGTGGGGCAGCGATGAAGATCGTGCTGGCGAGCTATGGCACTCGCGGCGATATCGAGCCGTCGTTGGTGGTCGCCCGCGAACTGCAGCGCCGCGGCCACGAGCTGGTCATGGCCGTGCCCCCCGATTCCGTTGAGTTCACCGAGGCCGGCGGCCTCACCGCCGTCCCGTACGGCTTGGAGTCGCAGGCCTGGCTGGACATCTATCGCAACTTCTGGACGTCGTTCTTCGGCGGTTTTTGGCACGTGCAGAAGCTGCGGGGTCTGTGGCGGGAGATGTGGGATTTGAGCGACCAATGCTGGCGCCACATGAACACGACGCTGCTTTCCCTGGCCGACGGGGCTGACCTGATCTTCGCTGGCCAATGCGCTTTCCTAGAGGAAAAGGCGGAACGGCGATGCAACGCCTTCGGCGATTGCAACGAAAATGAATTACATCGCAGTAGCGGTGTGGTGAATTCTGGCAAAGCCAATGTCATCGGCCTTTCCCCCGGACCGTAGCACTGTGACGACCTTCGAGCAGCGCAGGCATCGTCGGCTGAGGATACATTGTGCCAGAGGACCGTCGGCGTGTCTTTGGAAACCGCGCGATTTCGTATCCGCCACAGATGGCTCCGAAAAGCGCAATTTACCGACGCTTTTCGGGGCATATTTTCCCCGGCGCTTGCGGACCCGCTCAGGCGCGGCTGCGCGCTCGGGCGAAATTCTCGACGAGATCGGCGGCCTTGCGGACGCTGTCGGCGGGCTTGGTCATGTGGCTGGCGATCTGCCGGGCGCGCACCGCGTAATCCGGCGCCAGCACCCGGCGCAGGTCGGCGGTGAGGGTTTTCCGGGTCGTCGCCGAAAAGCGCCGCGTCGTCCCGACTTTCAAGCGTTTGAGCTGCGCTCCCCAAATGGTCTGGTTGGCGTCCATGGACAGGATCACGGTGGGAACGCCCGCGCGCATGCTGGCGGCCGTGGTGCCTGAACCGCCGTGGTGGACGACCGCGCGGCAGACCGGGAAGATCGCCGCGTAATTGACCGCTCCCACCACCTTCACGTGCTCGAAAGACGGCGCACTGCTGAAATCGCTGTAGCCGGCGCAGATCAACGCCCGCTCCCCCAGCTCGGCGCACGCGGCGCCGATCATTTCCACCGTCGCGGCCGGGGATGCCACGGGCATGCTGCCGAATCCGAAACAGATCGGCGGGGTACCGGCGGCAATCCACGACGCGACCTCGTCATCGGCGCCGGTGGCCAGCTGCATCGTCAACGTGCCGACGAACGGTCGCTGGTCACGCCAGTCGGCCCACTCGTCGGCCAAGCCCGGGAAGCACACCTCGTCGTAGGCCTGAATTTCCAGCGACCGCCGTTCGATGATTCGCCGGGGCGACGGCCCCGTCGCCTTCGGCAGACCCAGCTCGCGGCGTTGGGCGTCCTCGACCTTCTTGTTCAGGCGCCAACAGAACCAGTCGAACCCCACCATCGACGACCGCGCCAATGGCGCGGGAAGCAAAGACACCACCTGCCCGTTGGGCCGCATCGGGACGTGGTGCAGGGTGGCCAACGGGAGGTCGTAATACTCGGCAACGTTCGCTGCGGGTTCCTGGTAGCTCTGGCCAGCGAAGATCAGGTCAGCCCCGTCGGCCAGGGAAAGCAGCGTCGTGTTCATGTGGCGCCAGCATTGGTCGCT
>NZ_LZKC01000061.1:0-8446 GCF_001672685.1 Mycobacterium sp. E2462 | reverse complement strand
GCGGCTGACCCGGCACCCGGACACGCTGGCCGCGCTGGCGCGCGAGGCCGACGACGGCGGCAACGACCTGCGGCAGGCGACGATCCTGGAGGTGCAGCGGGTGCGGACCGTCATCGACTTCGCCCCCCGCCGCGTGCTGGTCCCGCGCTACCGCCTGGGCGAGTGGGTCCTGCCGCAGGGGCACTCGCTGCTGGTGGCCATCGCCAAGATCCACGAGGACCCCGCTGTGTTCCCCGAGCCGCAACGCTTCGACCCGTCCCGCTACCTCAACACCAAGCCGTCGTCCTTCGCCTGGATCCCCTTCGGCGGGGGCACCCGCCGGTGCGTGGGCGCGGCGTTCGCCAACATGGAGATGGACGTGGTGCTGCGAACGGTGTTGCGCCACTTCGTCATCGAGACCACCGCAGAGCCGGACGAACGCCGGCACTGCCGCGGCGTCGCCTACACACCGAAGGGCGGCGGCCGGGTGGTCGTGCACCGGCGCTAGGCCGTGGCGACGAAGCCCACGCGATAAGTCAAGCGCGACAACGTGATTCGACGTCGCGCGGGTTCACTGGTTCAACGAGGCGCGGCGCGGCAACTTCCACCCGGGGCGAATGTAGTGGCAGGTGTACCCGCTCGGGTAGTGCTGCAGATAGTCCTGGTGTTCGGGCTCGGCCTCCCAGAAGTCCCCCGCCGGGCTGACCTCCGTCACCACCTTGCCGGGCCACAGGCCCGACGCGTCGACGTCGGCGATGGTGTCCAGGGCGACGCGCCTCTGCTCCTCGTCGAGGTAGAAGATGGCCGACCGGTAGCTGGTGCCCCGGTCGTTGCCCTGGCGGTTCTTCGTTGTCGGGTCGTGGATCTGGAAGAAGAACTCCAAGATGGTGCGGTAGTCGGTGACCGCGGGGTCGAACTCGATCTCGATGGCCTCGGCGTGCGTCCCGTGGTTGCGGTAGGTCGCGTGCGGCACGTCGCCGCCGGTATACCCGACGCGGGTGGACACCACGCCCGGCTGCTTGCGGATGAGCTCCTGCATGCCCCAGAAGCAGCCGCCCGCAAGGATCGCTTTCTGAGTCGTCATTTGGCTCGTCCTCCTCATCGGCGCACTGCCGCCCAGGCTACACTCCGCCGATGACGTGCAACGGTGCGCTGAGGCCGGCCGCGGGACCGGAAGACGTCGCGTCGTGACGGCGCGTCACTTCACCCGCGACGAATTGTCCGACGCCTTCGAAACGTTCGAACGCACCGTCGCCCGTGCCGCCGAGACCCGCGACTGGGACGCCTGGGTCGAGCACTACACCCCCGACGTCGACTACGTCGAGCACGCCGCCGGCACCATGCGCGGCCGCGACGAGGTGCGTACGTGGATCCAGCGCACCATGACGACCTTCCCCGGCAGCCACATGGTGGCGTTCCCGTCGTTGTGGTCGGTGATCGACGAGCCGACCGGCCGGATCATCTGCGAACTGGACAACCCGATGCGCGACCCCGGCGACGGCAGCGTCATCACCGCCACCAACATCTCGATCCTCACCTACGCCGGCGACGGCCAGTGGCGCCGCCAGGAGGACGTCTACAACCCGCTGCGCTTCCTGCGCGCCGCGATGAAATGGTGCCGCACGGCCCAGGCGCTGGGCACGCTGGACGACGCGGCCGCCGGCTGGATGCGCGAGAACGGCGGCGGCCAACAGTGACCGAGGAGGGATCGGTGGGCACCAAGCCCAAACTCGTCATCGGCGCCAACGGCTTCCTGGGCTCGCACGTGACGCGCCAACTGGTCGCCGACGGCGCGCAGGTGCGCGCCATGGTGCGGCCGTCGGCGAACACCCGAGCCATCGACGATTTAGACGTCACCCGCTGCTACGGGGACGTCTTCGACACCGCTGCGCTGCGGGAGGCGATGGACGGCGTCGACGACGTGTACTACTGCGTGGTCGACACCCGGGCGTGGCTGCGCGACACCGCGCCGCTGTTCCGCACCAACGTCGACGGCCTGCGCAACGTCCTCGACGTCGCCGTCACCCGGTCGCTGCGCCGGTTCGTCTTCACCAGCACGTACGCGACGGTCGGCCGCCGGCGCGGGCACGTGGCGACCGAGCAGGACGCGATCGGCTCCCGCCGGGTCAGTGCGTACGTGCGATCCCGCGTGCAGGCCGAGGACATGGTGCTGCGATACGCCAAGGAAGCCGGGCTGCCCGCCGTGGCGATGTGCGTGTCCACCACCTACGGCAGCGGCGACTGGGGCCGCACCCCGCACGGCGCGTTCATCGCCGGCGCCGTCTTCGGCAAGCTGCCCGTGGTCATGAACGGCATCGCGCTCGAAGTCGTGGGGGTCGACGACGCCGCCCGGGCGATGATCCTGGCCGCCGAGCGCGGCCGCGTCGGCGAGCGGTACCTGATCTCGGAACGGATGATGCCGCTCAAGGAAGTCGTGCGCATCGCGGCCGACGAGGCCGGGGTGCCGCCGCCACGCCGCTCGATCTCCGTCCCGGTGCTCTACGCTTTGGGCGCGCTGGGCAGCCTGCGGGCCCGGCTGTCCGGCAAGGACGCGGAGCTCAGCCTCGCGTCGGTGAAGATGATGCGCGCCGAGGCGCCGGTCGACCACAGCAAGGCCGTCCGTGAATTGGGTTGGCGGCCAAGGCCGACCGAGGAGTCCATTCGGGAGGCGGCCCGGTTCTGGGCGGCGATGCGGTCGCCGGCCGGGGACGCCAGCCGCACCGGCGCCGAGTAAGGCGGGCCGTCAGCCCGTTTCGACCACCGAGTCGGCCTCGATGGTGACGATGACCCGGGTTTCGGGCCTGCCGGTGAAATTGGGGTACGGCCGGCCCAGGTACTTGTGCGACAGTGCGTCGATGCTCGCCGCGCCGCCCTCGGTGGTGGTCGCGACCACGCGGCCGCGCACGGCGTAGAAGCGGGCGGTGTTGTCGGGGTCGACGACGTTGACCGCGACCCGCGGGTCCCGGGCGATGTTGCGCGCCTTCTGCATGCCTTCGACGATGTTGATGACGACGTGCTCGCCGTCCGTGGTTACCCACGTCTGCGTAAGCTGCGGCGACCCGTCGGCCATCAGCGTGGCGACGAAGCACGGGCTGGGCCGGCGGAGCAGGTCGAGCAGTCCGGCGGGCAGGGGAACGGGCAACGGGACTCCTTCTGCGACAGAATTTTCCCGGTTGAAGCTACACGAATGTATGTTCGACACGGCGGTCCCGGGAAGCCGCGCGGCCCGCGGGGTGTTGCATCAAGCACTCGCGTCTGAGGAGGAATCGACCATGAGTCATCGGCAAGTACTGGAACCGTCCGCCGGGCACCCGATCACGATCGAACCGGCCAACGGCCGCGTTCAGGTCCGCGTGAACGGCGAGCTCGTCGCGGACACCACCACGGCACTGGAACTGCGTGAGGCGACTTTGCCTGTGGTGCACTACATCCCGCTGTCGGACGTGGTGCAGGAACGGCTCACCCGCACCGACACCAGCACGTACTGTCCGTTCAAGGGCGACGCCAGCTACTACAGCGTGACCACTTCCGACGGCGACACCGTCGACGACGTGATCTGGAGGTACGAGCAGCCCTACCCCGCCGTCGCGGCGATCGCCGGGCACGTCGCGTTCTACGCGGACAAGGCCGACATCACCGTCGCCGCTCAGTAGGGATTCCATCCCGGCAGGGCGGTGGCCACCGCCCGGGTGTCGCTGTACAGGCGCATCGAGACGATCAACCCGTCGCGGGTCTCGAAGATGCACACGAACGGGCTGTCGTACGCGGCACCGTCGGCGGTGGTGCCGGCGGCCTGCGCCTCGACAACCACCGTCTCGCCCTCGTTGACGCACCGCACCAGGTCGATGGTGAGTTCGAGATCGCGCTTGCGCTCTTCGATCGCCCGCCGGAAGGTGGCCTTGTCGCAGGCGGTCCGGGTGTAGAGCGTCCAGTAGGAGAAGTCGTCGCGCAGCAGCGCGAAGCCCTCGTCCAGGTCGCCGCCGTCGCAGGTGCTCTGCAGGAACATCCACGCCAATTCGCCCTGCGGGTCATCGAACGGCGTCATCACACCGCAATATTGACGTGGGACGCAGTTGACGGTCAATCACCAACGGCGCAGGAAGGGGTGGCGGTGTACGGCGCACGCACGGTGGTGTTTCCCGGAGTGGCCAGCTTCGGGCACACGTTGGCGCCGCTGCGCCGGGGACACCGCGACCCGTGTTTCCGCACGGCCGGTGACGGCGCGATCTGGCGCACCAGCCTGCTGCCGAGCGGGCCGGTCACCGCGCGCGTGAGCCGCGCGGCGGTCAACGCCGCCCACTGCGAGGCCTGGGGCGGCGGCGCGCAGGAGTTCCTCGACCGGCTGCCGGCGCTGCTGGGCCTCGACGACGACGCGTCGGATTTCCAGCCGCAGCACCCGACCGTGGCCGCCGCGCACCGGCGGGTGCCGCACCTGCGGCTGGCGCGGACCGGGTCGGTGTTGGAGGCCCTGATCCCGGCGGTGATCGAGCAGCGGGTGCCCGGCGCCGACGCGTTCTCCTCGTGGCGGCTGCTGGTGTCGAAGTACGGGACGCCCGCGCCCGGACCGGCGCCCGCCGGCATGCGGGTGCCGCCGTCACCAGAGGCCTGGCGGCACATTCCGTCGTGGGAGTTCCACCGCGCGAACGTCGACCCGCGGCGCGCGCAAACCGTGGTGGGCTGCGCCCGCCGCGCCGACGCGCTCGAACGGTTGACGACGCGGCCGGCGGCGGCGGCCCGGGCGGCGTTGACCTCGCTGCCGGGCGTGGGGGAGTGGACGGCGGCCGAGACCGCGCAGCGGGCCTTCGGCGACGCCGACGCGTTGTCGGTGGGTGACTACCACGTGCCGAAGATGATCGGCTGGACCCTGGCGGGCCGCCGGGGCGACGACGCGTTGATGCTGGAACTGCTCGAGCCGATGCGGCCGCACCGCCAACGGGTGGTGCGCCTGCTGGAGGTCAGCGGACTGGCCTACGAGCCCCGGCGCGGCGCGCGGTTGGCCGTGCAGCACATCCACTCGCTGTGAGCGCGGGTGTTTTCGCCGGTGGCCATCGGGTACACCTCACCGCAAGCAACGAGTGTGAATTCCGAGGAAGGAAGCTAGGAACCCAGCATGACTCAGTTCACCATTCCGGGCCTGAGCGACAAGCAGGCGGCGCGACTCACCGAGCTCCTGCAAAAGCAACTGAGCACCTACAACGACCTGCATCTCACCCTGAAGCACATCCACTGGAATGTGGTGGGCCCCAACTTCATCGGCGTGCACGAGATGATCGACCCGCAGGTGGACGCGGTGCGCGGTTACGCCGACGACGTCGCGGAACGCATTGCGGCCCTTGGTGCATCGCCACAGGGAACGCCGGGCGCGATCATCAAGGACCGGTCCTGGGACGACTACTCCGTCGGCCGCGACACGGTGCAGGCGCATCTGGCGGCCCTGGATCTGGTGTACACCGGAGTCATCGAGGACATCCGGCAGTCCATCGCCGAGACCGACGAGCTCGACCAGGTGACGCAAGACCTGCTGATCGGGCAGGCCGGGCAGTTGGAGAAGTTCCAGTGGTTCGTGCGGGCGCACCTGGAGAGCGCCGGCGGCCAGCTGACCCACGAGGGCGCCAGCTCCGAAAAGGACGCCGCGAGCGCGGCCCGGTAGGAATCGCTATGCGGCGCTAGCCGATTGATCGTCGGAGACCGCCGAGGCCGAGCGAGCGCGTTCGGCCTCGGCGGTTTCGCGATTCAGCCGCTGCGCCTCGTAGATGGTGACGTTGCTGCGCGAGAGCAGCAGCGCGGCGATGCCGACCGCGAGGATGGCCCCGGGCACGACGGAAAACGAGCCCGTCATCTCCGCGACCATGATCATGACCGCCAGCGGCGCGCGCGCGACGCTGCCGAAGCACGCCATCATCCCGACCACCACGAAGGCCCCGGGTTCGTGCGGAATCCCCGGCAGCGCGAACAGGTCGCCCAGGCGCCAGATCGCCGCGCCCACGAAGGCGCCGATGACGATGCCGGGGCCGAACAACCCGCCCGACCCGCCGGAGCCGATCGACAGCGACGTGGCCACGATCTTGGCGATCGGCAACACCAGCACGACCCACAGCGGGATGTGCAGCAGGGAATCGCGGGCGGCCGCCAGCTGCGCCCACCCGTATCCACTGCCTAGGATCTGTGGGATCAGCAACGCTAACGAGCCCACCAGGAGCCCCCCGAGGGCCGGCTTGAAGACCGGCCGCAGGGGCAGCTTGCGGGTGAGTGACACCGCGACGTGAAAGGTCCGCGCGTACAGGTAGCCGATCAGGGCCGCGGCCAGACCCAACACGACGAACCACAGCAACGGCCAGGGCCGTTCGAAGCGGTACTCGGCGTCGATGTAGCCGAACAGCGGGTCGAACCCGAGGAACGCGCCGAGCACCGCGTAGGCCGTTCCGGACGTGATGAATCCGGGGAGCAGGCAGCCGTAGTCGAAGTCGTCGCGGTAGGGCATCGACGCCGCCAGCACCGCGCCGCCCAGGGGCGCGGCGAAGATGGCACCGATTCCCGCCCCGATGCCCAGGGCCACCGCCGTCCGGCCGTCCTCGTCGGACAGCCGCAGCCGCCGGGTCAGCAGCGAGCAGAAGCCGGCCGAGACCTGGGCGGTCGGCCCCTCGCGGCCGGCCGAGCCACCGGAACCGATGGTCAGCATGCTGCTCACCATCTTCACCAGCACCGCCCGGAAGCGGATGCCGCGCGGGTTGGTGTGCACCGCCTCGATGGCTTCGTCCGTGCCGTGACCGGTGGCCTCCGGCGCCAGCCGGGTGACGATGAGGGCCGACAGCAGGGCGCCGGCCGTCGTCAGCAACGGGATCGCCCACGGCCGGGCGAAGCCGGCGGATCCGTGCCTGCCGCCTTCGCCGACGGGCGTCGGCGTGTCATACAGCGCCAGGTGGCCGAGCAGGAGTTGACCCGTGTAGCGCAGCCCGATGTAGAACACGACGGCACCCAGTCCGGAGATCACGCCGATCGCGGTGCCGAGCACCAGCCATTTCTGCAGATAGCCGGACTGCCGGATGCGCGCTCCGAAGCGGCCGCCGGCCGCCGGCGCCGGCGCGAACGACGGGTGGGCTTGATCGTCGGCCGGCTCACTCATGTCGCCGATCCGGCGCCCACAGCGCGGTCTCGCCCCCCAGACACCATCACGTCATCCTAGGCAGCCGCCGCGCCGGGCCGCCCGCGGAATAACCGGACCGAAGTCCGGTTATACGGGTGACCATCGAAGAAAGGGGTCGATATGCCCGCCATCACCGCCAACACGCTCACGCTGCCCCGCCTGGGTCGCCCCGGTCCCGCCGACGTCGAACGGCCGGTCCGCTCCATCACGACCGGTCCCCGCGGCTTCGAGGGGGAGGGTTTCCCCGTCGTCCGGGCGTTCGCCGGTGTGAGCAGCGCCGCCCTGGACCCGTTCGTGCACATGGACCAGATGGGCGAGGTCGAATACCAGCCCGGCGAGCCGCGAGGAACCGACTGGCATCCCCACCGGGGCTTCGAAACCGTGACCTACATGATCGACGGGAAGTTCGAACACCAGGACTCCCACGGCGGTGGCGGCCTGATCACCGACGGCGCCACGCAGTGGATGACCGCCGGGTCGGGCATCCTGCACATCGAAACCCCGCCCGCCGAACTGGTCGGCAGCGGCGGCCTGTTCCACGGCGTCCAGTTATGGGTGAACCTGCCCAAAAAGGACAAGTTCGCACCGCCGCGCTACCAGGCCATCGAGGGTGAGCAGGCCGCGCTGCTGGCGTCCGACGACGGCGGGGCGCTGATCCGGATCATCGCGGGCGGCATCGACGGCCACAGTGGGCCCGGGGTAACGCACACCCCGATCACGCTTGCGCACGCAACCATCGAGCGGGGCGCGCAGCTCAACCTGGCATGGCCCAAGGATTTCAACGCGCTGCTCTACGTGTTGTCGGGGAGCGGCCACGTCGGTCCGGCGGCCGCCCCCATCCGCCAGGGTCAGCTGGCGGTGTTCGGTCCCGGTGACCGGATCTCGGTGGGCGCCGGCACCGTGCAGGAGTCGCGGCACACCACCGCCGTCGAGGTGTTGCTTCTGGGCGGCCGCCCGATCCGCGAGCCGGTATTCCACTACGGGCCTTTCGTGATGAACAGCCGAGTGGAATTGATCGAGGCCCTCGAGGACTACCGAAGCGGGAAATTCGGCACCATTCCGGCGAATGCGCTAATGCCGCACCGAGGCGGTGGCACAATTTAGCGGTGCCGCAGAGGGGTAATCGCCGGCCGGGTCGCCCACCCGCCGCGAAGGCTGACGAAACACGTCAGCGCATAATCCACGCTGCACGTCTGGTTTTCAGCGAGCGGGGTTATGACGGCGCCACTTTTCAGGCCATTGCGGCGCGCGCGGACCTGACCCGGCCGGCGATTACCCCCTGCTTCTCCAGCAAGCGGACGTTGTATCGGGAAGTGCTGGACG
>NZ_LZKC01000060.1:0-3067 GCF_001672685.1 Mycobacterium sp. E2462 | reverse complement strand
TCGGCGATGGCGGCCAGCACTTCGGTTGTGGCCGCGGCCTTTTCGGCGCCGACGAAGGCGAAGCTGTGGGTGGGCACCTGGGCGCGGTAGCGCACCCACCACTCCTGGAAGTGGATGGCGCGCTGCTTGCCGTCGGCCGGATCGGTGATCACGACGTGCGTCTCGCAGCGGTCGTCGCTGGCCGGCAGCAGCCGCGCGCCGGGCTGCCAGCGGTCGCACAGCGCCGTGGTGATCTGCGACAGCGGGTACCCGGCGCTGAGCATCTGGGTGCGCACCAGGTGCGTGCCCAGGTCGCGGTCGCCCAGCCCGAACCAGTCGGGCTGCACCCCGTAGCGCGTCAATTCCTCTTTGGCGTGCCAGGTTTCGTTGCGGTGACCCCACCCGCGCTCCGGGTCCACACCTCCACCTAAGGTGTACATGCAGGTGTCCAGATCCGGGCAGACCCGCACCCCGTGGATCCAGGCGTCATCGCCGACGTTGACGATCGCAGTCAGCTCGTGACTGCCGGAACCCGGGCCCGGACGCCGCTGCGTATGGAACTGACCCAGCCCGAGGAACTGCTGGACCCCCAGCAGGAAACGGGCGCCGCCAACCCCACCGACCAGAACCGTGACCTTCACATTGCACGACAGTACCGCCCGACGACCGTGCGGTAACGGTCCGCTGATCTCGACCTCAACGGAAGGTTATAGGTCTGTGATCGACACGCCGAAGACGGCAAACAACAGAAACGCCGAAATCTGATCACGAGATGGTATGGAAATGCGCCGTAACGCTTGACCTAGCAGGTCAACCCGTGTCTAATCACAACAGTGTCATTTCCCGGTTGGCCGGCCGATTCCGGTGTCGCAGACCGAGATTCGATCACTTGTTCGAATTGTCTGATACATCGGAAATAGTGGGCACCACTAACACTCTCACACTCACGTCGAGGAGGCGGACGACCGTTATGTCTTACGAACATCTTCGCGGCGCCATGGCGAGCACCCCGCACAGCATCATCGGCCCGGCGACGGACCGGCCCGCCAGGCCGCACCTGACCGTAGTCCCTGACGCCCCAACGGTTTTCGAGCCCGAGGTCGAAGAGGCCCCGGCCGCCGACCAGTGGCAGGACCGCGCGCTGTGCGCGCAGACCGACCCCGAGGCTTTCTTCCCGGAGAAGGGCGGCTCGACCCGCGAGGCGAAGAAGATCTGCCTCGGCTGCGAGGTGCGCCACGAATGCCTCGAGTACGCCCTCGAGCACGACGAGCGCTTCGGGATCTGGGGCGGTTTGTCCGAACGCGAGCGCCGGCGCCTCAAGCGCGGCATAATCTAACGCCGCGCCGGCGCCTTTAGCGCCACTTGACTATTCGTCGTCGATCGCCGGGTCGATGACCGTGGGCTCCACGTCGAGGTAGATCGCCACCTGGGCCACCAGTATCTCGTGCAGCAGATCGCCAAGTTCGACGGTGTCCTTGGCGCGCCGTTCAATCGGCTTGCGAAACAACACGATTCGCGCCCGCGTGGAATTGCCGCGGACGTCGACGCCCGCCGGGATCAGGCGGGCCAGCGGAATCGGTCCATCGGCGACCACCTCGGGCGGCCACTGCACGCTGTCGGGATCCTTCGCGGCGATCCGGGGGATCTCGTCGACCGCCACGTCCAGCTCCGCGAGCCGGTCCTGCCAATTCCGCTCGATGGGTTCGTAAGCCTCGAGCACCGCCATGTCGAACCGCTCGGCGCGGCTGCGCCATCCCGGCACCGTCGGCGGCAACAGCGGGCCGCGCATGTCGCGCCCGCGCCGGAAGGATCGGTGCGACGCAAAGCGGCGCCCGTCCGATGCGTCGGGGAACCGATCTCGTCGCGGGGAACTGCGCGAATCGCCCACGGGCCGATGGTAACGGTTGGACATCGGGCGTCGAGGAGTTGCGCGTGTCCGCCGCTTCGGCGGCGTTTCCGCACGATAGCCTTTCGCTCGTGAACGTTCCCCGTCGCTGCTGTCGGCCCGGGTGCCCGCACTACGCGGTGGCGACCCTGACGTTCGTCTATTCGGACTCGACGGCAGTTGTAGGTCCCCTCGCCACCGTGCGGGAACCGCACTCCTGGGACCTGTGTGTCAACCACGCCGGCCGAATCACCGCCCCGCGCGGGTGGGAGCTGGTGCGGCACGCGGGCCCCCTGCCGCTGCACCCCGACGAAGACGACCTCGTCGCCCTGGCGGACGCGGTCCGCGAGGGCGGTTCCGGCGAGCGCAGCGTGCCGTTCGGCGGCGCCGGCGCGGCCCGCAACGGCTCGACCGGCTACGACGGCTTCGCCGAGGCCCACATCCACCACACCGGAGCGCAAGCCACCGCGCCCAGCAGTGGACTGCTCGCAACGCCGGAGCACCGTTCGGGACGGCGCCGCGGACACTTGCGGGTGTTGCCCGACCCCAGCGACTAACCCGTCGGCGCCGCCCGGCGCCCGCGCGCACCGCGGCGGCCGGTCGTCTCCGGCGGCCGATAGGCTGACGGCCAAGAGGCGAAGAATCGATGGCGTCAGGAGGCCCCCGCATGTCTCGGCCCGCCGCGACTGTGCACCGTGTCGTCAAGGCATACGACATCCGTGGGTTGGTCGGTGAAGAGATCGACGAACCGTTGGTCACCGACCTCGGCGCCGCATTCGCCAAGCTGATGCGCACCGAGGGCGCCCGCCGGGTGGCGATCGGCCACGACATGCGCGACAGCTCACCCACCCTGGCCGCCGCGTTCGCCGCCGGCGTCACCAGCCAGGGCCTCGACGTGGTGCGCATCGGCCTGGCGTCCACCGACCAGCTGTACTTCGCCTCCGGGCTGCTGGACTGCCCGGGCGCCATGTTCACCGCCAGCCACAACCCCGCCGCCTACAACGGGATCAAGCTGTGTCGGGCCGCCGCGCTGCCCGTCGGCGCCGAAACCGGGCTGAGCGTCATCAAGGAGGACGTGCTCAACGGGATCCAGCGCCACGACGGCCCGGCCGGCACCGTCACCGATCGCGACGTGATCACGTTGTGGATGATCGTGGCGCCGATCTCGCGGTGCAGCTCACGGGCGGCGACCAGGGCGGTCAC
>NZ_LZKC01000059.1:0-36013 GCF_001672685.1 Mycobacterium sp. E2462 | reverse complement strand
ATCGGGCACGGCGGGAAGGTGGTCTTCCGTCGGGCCTACGGCTCGCGCAAGCTTGCGGGCGAACCCGGATTAGAGGGAATGCCCGCGCCCGCCGAGCCGATGACCGAGGACACCATCTTTGACCTGGCGTCGCTGACCAAGAGCCTCGCCACGGCGACGGCCGTCATGCAGCTCGCCGAGCGCGGCTCTGTCTCGATCGACGAGCCCGTGCAGCGCTACCTGCCCGGCTTCAATACCGCGGGCGATCCTCGCCGTGCGCAGGTCACCGTCCGCATGTTGCTGACGCACACCTCGGGGTTGCCGGGCGACGTGAACCTCGGGGACCCGTGGGGGCTGGACGGGCCGGACAAGGCGGAAGGTATCCGTCGAGCGCTCACGACGCCGCTGGAGTCGGGCCCCGGCGGCGGCTACAGCTACTCCGATATCAACTTCATCGTGCTCGGCGCCTTGGTCGAAAAGCTCAGTGAGACGGCGTTAGACGGCTACGCGCAACAACACGTCTTCGACCCCCTCCGCATGACGGACACCCGCTACCTTCCGCTGGCCAAGGCGTGCGGGCCGCACAGCACGATCGGTTCGGCCATCGCCTGGACGTCCGCGCCCGGCGACGGGCGGCCATGCCCTGCCGGCACTTTCGACGTCGGCATCCTGCCGCGGGTCGCACCGACCGCGCGCGACGAAGAGAGCAGGGGCGACCCGGGCGCGAATCCCGACCTGGACCGCCTGCTGCGGGGCACCGTGCAGGACACCACCGCCCGGCGCATGGGAGGAGTCGCCGGTCACGCCGGCGTGTTCTCGACGGCGCACGACGTCAGCCTTTTCGCGCAAGCGCTGCTCGACCGGCTCGCGGGCCGCCCCAGCGAGTTTCCGTTGACACAAGCAACTCTGGAGCTGATGACCAGTCCGCAGCAGCCGGGACACAACGCCCACCAACTCGACGCCGCCAATGCGGCCAGTCGAGCGGCCGTCAGCGGCGGCCCGGACGCGAAGGACCCGTTGCTCGCTCCGCATTACCCCGCGATCGCGGGTGCGGATCTGCGCGGGCTCGGCTGGGACATCGACACCGCCGACTCGGTGGCGCGGGGAGCCGTCTTTCCGATAGGCAGCTTCGGCCACACGGGCTTCACCGGAACCTCACTGTGGATGGACCCGGGCTCGGACACGTACATCGTTCTGCTCTCGAACTCGATCCAGGTGCGCGGCAGCCCGCCGATGTCGAGATTGCGCGGTGAGGTCGCGACGGTAGCGGCGCGCGCCCTGCATCTGTGAGCAAGTGGGCGACCATGCTCAATCGAAAACCGTTGCCAGATCTGGCTTGCGCCAATGGGTCCGCATGAGGTGCAGCTGGTCCTCGACGACCGATGCCGACAACGGGGGCAACGCGTCGACGTCGAACCAGTCGATCGCCGACGTTTCGGTGTCCTCGGGTGCCACACGACCGCGCTCGCGGCACAGGAAGAACAGCTTGTAGACGTGGAAGAGGGGCAGCCGCCCAGACCCTCGGCCCTGCTTGTCCTGGTCGACTACGGCGACGAGCTTGTCGACGTCGACGACCAAACCGGCCTCTTCGCGCACCTCTTTGGCGACCGCCTCCGCCGGGCTTTCCAGTACGTCGCACCAGCCCCCCGGCAGGGTCCAACAGCCGTCGGCGCGCTCTTGCACCAGCAAGACCCGCTCGCTCGAGTCGAAGATCGCACCACGCACCGACACCTTGGGAGTCATGTACCCGCTGTCCATGGCGACCACGGCTCGTAACCGCTCGGGCCCGCCCTCGCTGATCAGCCCCAGCAGTTCCTCGCCGCACCGACGTACCTGTTCGTAGCGTTTGCGGTCGAAAGGATCCTCGGTGAAGCTCAGACCGTTCTGCGCGACGGCGAGCAGAGTCAGTGCTTGGTGGCGGATCAGTGCGGCGGCCTCAGGCGCTGGCGAACACATGGCCTCCAGTGTGCCCGCCGGGGTTCGCCTCGCCTCGCGCCCCGTCGCTCCGCCCCCGTCACGCGGATGGTGATCGGCGTGCATGCGTAGCGAGCGTCGCGGCATCCAGTTCGGTGCTCGTTCGATCCCAACGCGCCCAAAGGTGGTATTCCACAACGGCTTCGGCCGGCCCTCAGCCTCGCGAAGACGACTCTGGTGGCCAGCCGGATCGGCCCGGCGCCCCGAGGCTCGATTGCGCCGGAGCGCGGAGTTGATACGCTTCGACGTGGCCCGGTGGTCAGGCGTGAGGCCGGGCCTTGCGCTTCTGGACAAGCCAACGCCGGCCGTGAACGGGTGACCGGCCCACCGACCGCCTTGGAGGATTTCATGCGCAGGTGCGCGTCATGACCGATGCCGCTTGGGTTCTCTATACCGAGCAGATGGATAAGGTCGACGGCTGGTTCTTCGAGGCGGACGTCGAGATGTTCAGCAAGCTGCTCGCCAGCCAGACGGCGGAGGGCGTCACGGGCGACATCCTGGAGATTGGTGCGTATCAGGGCAAGTCCGCCATCCTCATGGGCTACAGCCTCCGCGATGACGAAGAGCTGGTCATCTGCGACCTCTTCAGCGACGTGATGCACCACGCTGACATCTCGACGAGGCCGCGCCAGCAGTACGCGGGTCTCGAGCAACAACAATTCCTGGCCAATTGGGATCGCTTTCACACGCGTCGACCCACACTCGCGGTGTGTGAGTCGACGCAGCTGGATCTGGGGGATCGGTCGCTGCGCTTCGCCCACATCGACGGGTGCCACAGTTACCGGTGCGTCGCCAGCGACATCCGCCTCGCGCTCTCGCACATGGCCTCACGGGGCGTGATCGCGCTCGATGACTATCGCGGCGTCGAGACGCCCGGCGTGGCCGCGGCCATCTGGCAAGCGGTCGGCAACGGCGTCCTCTTCCCCTTCGCCGCCACGTACATGAAGCTTTATGCCTGCGCGTCCGCCGCCGACCAGAGCTATTGGGCGAAGCGGGTGCGGGATCGCGGCGATATCTGCGTGCTGCCGGACTTCGATCTGCCCACCTATCAGGAAGTTTCGGCCGCCCAGCTCGACAGCTCGACCGGGCACGACGTGGCTGAATCCTGACTTAACCCGGCGGCCGCTCGGACGGCACCGACCCGTCCTCGGTCGGCAGCCGCGGCGAGGCTGAAGTTCCTTGCCGGACAGCCTCTTCCAGCACGTCGGCGGCGGCCGCGGCGCTCTGCGCAGGAGGCCTCAGGTGCGCGGCCACCTCGCGGGTTCGAGCGACACACTGTGGTGTGAGGATGGACCGCAGGTCCGAAACCAGGGTGTCCGGCGTCATCTCGGAGAAGTGGCGCCCGATGCCGACGCCGAGCTGATTGACCGCAGCCGCCCACATCGGTTGGTCGACCGACACCGCGAGGGCCAGGGTCGGAACGCCGGCCCTGATACCGGCGAACGTGGTGCCCGGTCCCGCGTGATGAACGACCGCGCGGCAGGCGGGGAACACCGCCGCGTGGTTCGCCGATCCCACGATCTTCACGTGGTCGGCGGCGGCCAGATGCGTGAAATCGCTGATGCCACTGGAGATCAACGCCCGCTCACCGAGCTGCGCGCACGCATCGCTGATCGTGGTGAGCAGGTCCTCGGGGAAGGCGACGCGTGCGCTGCTGCCGAACCCGAAGTAAATCGGCGGGGTCCCCGCGTCGATCCACGAAGCGACCTCCGCATCCAGCTCCGTCGACAACTCGAGCGTCAGACCCCCGACGAAAGGCCGCCGGACGTCGAACTTCGCCCATTCGGCACCCAGTCCGGGAAAGAACAGGTCGTCGTAGGCCTGCAGTTCCAGCGGTATCTGTGCACCGGCTCCCGGGCGTTCCGGCAGACCGAGGGTGCGGCGTTGGGCCGCCTCGGCCTCCTTGGTGATCTGCGAGCCCGGATCGTTCGGCGGAAGCGGATAGATGTGCAGCGCCGCCTGCGCGATGCCATGGTACTCGGCGACGTTGGCGGCCAGGCCCTGCTCGCTCGCGTCCGTCAGGATCAGGTCGGCGCCCTCGGACAGCGACACGAGCGCCGCACCTAGCGACGGCCAGAGTTCATTGAAGTCCCGCAGTATCTCCCATGCCATGAGCACGGGGTTGGGCGTATCACCCCATTTACGAGCAATATTGGCGTTCTGCTCCGTCTGGTCGCGGCCGTGCGGAACGGCGGTGAGGCCCGCGGAAGCGACGAAGTCGAGATAGTTCGGCGGGGCCGCCATTCGCACCTCGTGGCCGCGGCGGTGCAACTCCCGCGCGACGGTGGCGCACGGCTCGACGTCGCCGCGAGTTCCCAAGGTTGCCAGGGCGAACTTCATGGCCACAGCCTCACTCTCGGGGATGTGCCGGTGGCGACAGCGCCGCCTAGGTCTGACATTTCAGAGCCTCTCGAAAGTAAGCGATGGTCCGCTCGGCGCCCTGGTCGAACGACACCTGGGGGCGCCAGCCGAGGCGGGACTCGGCGAGGCTGATGTCAGGCTTGCGCTTGCGCGGGTCGTCGGGGGGAAGTGGCTCGAAGACGGTGACCGAAGGCGACCGGGTCATCTCCGTGATGATCCTTGCGGTCTCCAGAACCGTCAATTCCGTCGGGCTGCCGAGGTTGACCGGTCCTGTGAACGAGGGCTCGCTCCTCGCCATGATCACCAGGCCCCGCACCAGATCGTCGACGTAGCAAAACGATCGCGTCTGGCTACCGTCACCGAATACCGTGATTGGATTGCCTTGCAGCGCTTGGACGATGAAGGAGGAGATGATCCTTCCGTCTTCGATGTCCATTCTCGGGCCGTAGGTGTTGAAAATCCGGACGACCTTGATCGCAACGCCGTACAGGCGGGCATACTCGAGCATCAGCGTCTCGGCGACGCGCTTGCCTTCCTCGTAGCAGCCCCGAGTGCCGAAGCAGTTGACATTTCCCCAGTAGCTTTCGGACTGCGGGTGGACGGCCGGGTCACCGTAGACCTCGCTGGTCGACGCCTGCAGCATGGTTGCGCCGCTCTCCCGCGCCAGTTCCAACAGGTTCTTCGTCCCGACGTAGTTGGTCTCGAGGGTGAACAGCGGGTCCCGTTGGTAGGCGCGCGGCGACGCCGGGCACGCCAGGTTGAAGACGGTGTCGACCGAGCCCGTCAGCGCCGCGGTCAACGGTTGGGTGATGTCGTGCTCGAGGAAGCCGAAGCCCGGGTCCGAATCCAGATGTGCGATGTTCTCGCGCCTGCCGGTGCAGAAATTGTCCACGCCGAGCACCTCGACGCCCTCGCGGCGGAGACGATCGCACAGATGGGACCCCAGGAACCCGGCGGCGCCCGCGACCAGGGCTCTCATCTTGCGTTCTCCTTCGCTTCGGCACACGCCGTGGCGCTCGGGCGCGGGCGCTTCGGATCATAGATCTTCACGTCTCCGCCCACCGTTGCGGAACCGGCGGGGGAGCGCCGCGGTCCAAGCGCCGGCGGGATGTGCAGGTAGGGCTCCGCTCAGCGTGGTTCGACCAGCGTGAGCCAGCTCTCCGCGGCCGTCACTGCAGCGTGAGTTTGTGGACGCGTTCATCGTAGGGGACGAGTTCGCGGGCGCGCCCGGCGCGGATCTTGGCGACGAAATCAGGATTGGCCAGGGCGGCGCGCCCCACGGCGGCGATGTCGAATTCGCCGCGTTCGAGAACGAGCGTTCGCGTTTGTCGGCGATATGGCGTCGCCACCCGGGCATACGGACCGGGGTCGGTTCCGTTAGCACGAAGGTGCAGAACGACCGAACTGAGGGGAGTGCCATGCGCGCATACCGTTTCCGGGGCAGCGCCGGACTGGACGGCTTGGAATTGCATGACGAACCCGTCCCGTCGCCGCAGCGTGGGGAACTTCTGCTGCGCGTGACGGCTGTATCGCTGAACTACCGCGACGTAGCGATCCCGCTGGGCCGCTACGTCCGCGACAGCAAGCCGGGGCTGATTCCGTGCAGCGACGCTGCCGCCGAAGTCGTCGCGGTGGGTCCGGGCGTGACCGATTACCGGCCGGGCGACCGCGTCGTGAGCGCGTTCCACTCTCGCTGGTTCGGCGGTCCGCTACCAGCCACGGCGAATTCCGATAGCTATGGCAGCGGACAGGATGGCTGGCTCACCGAGTACAAGGTGGTTTCGCGCGAGGCCGTCCTTCCTATTCCCCAGGAGATGCCGGACGAACACGCCGCCACGCTGCCCTGCGCCGGCGTCACGGCCTGGAATGCGCTCAATGGCCCGACGCCAGTCCGGGCCGGACAAACCGTGCTGACGCTCGGCACCGGTGGCGTCTCGATCTTCGCCCTGCAACTCGCGAAAATCCTCGGTGGTCGTGTCGTCGCGACGACCTCCAGCGCTGAAAAGGCCGCGCGGCTGCGGGAATTGGGCGCTGACGACGTCGTCAACTACCGCAGCCATCCCGAGTGGGGGACGCAGGTACGCGAGCTGACCGGCGGCCGTGGGGTGGACCGCGTGATCGAAGTGGGAGGACCGGCCACCATCAACCAGTCGCTGCGGGCGATCGCCACGGGAGGGGAGGTCACTCTCATCGGGTTCCTCAGTGAGGACAACCCGGGCATCGACTACTTCGCGCTTCGGGGAGCTGGCGCCATCACACGGTCCATCACGGTCGGTGACCGCACCCAATTGCACGAGCTCATTCGCGCTGCCGCCGTCACCGGCCTCACGCCCGTGATCGACGACGTCATCGAATTCGCGGACGCTAAAACCGCTTTCGAGCGGCTACGCGACGGCAAGCACATCGGCAAACTCGTCATCCGAGTCGGTTGAACACTCGGTAGCGCGCGAGCGGTGACCGACGTCGGCCCGGATCAGCCGCATCCGTCGCGCCCGTCGGCGACGAGTGCCCAATACCGGCGTTCGCGCTCGGTCAGCTCGTTGCTGGTAATCGCGTCGAAGGCCGCGGCGTCGCGCTCGAGCCGCGCCGCCGCGTCGGGCAGCGCATCGGGACCCTCGAGCCGGAAGCAACTGGGCGCGAGCGGACCGAACAGCAAGGCACGCCGCAACTGCGGCCAGTTGCCCAGGCGCGGCTCGACCCCGGCGGCTCGGGCGAAGGCGAGGGCGACCAGATTCATGCGGGTTTTCTGCGGAGCGTCACGCTGGGCCCGGTAGGCCTGGATGGCGGAGCGCTGCTCGGCGTCCGAAGGCGGTGCTATCGCGCCGCCCCAGGCGTAGGCGATCCACCGCGCCTGAAGTTCAAGCGGCACAAAGTATCCGCCGGACTGGTCCCACATGCCGACGAATGCCAGTCCGGGCAGGTCGGGATGGAAGGTGTAGCGGTCCGTATCGAGATGCACCGTGTCGAGGTCGACGGCGGCCCGGATGTCGTCACTCAGGAACGGCAGGTGCAGATTGAATCCGGTGCCGAACACGAGACCGTCGAAATCCTCGGAGCGGCCGTCGCCGAACGTCACGGTGGTGCCCGCGATGCTGGTGATCCACGGCCGCACCGCGATCCGACCCTCGGCCACCAATGGCAGGTAGTGCTGGCACAGCGTGACGCCCGCGGCGAACAATGACGGCTCCGGGGCCGGTGCGCCGTACTGCTGCGGGCTGCCCCCCGCCTCGAGGACCATCTCCTTCAGTTGCCGGTCCACCTCGGGGGACGGCAGGCGCTCATTCGCCAGCGCGCCGTAGCGGGTGAACATCTTGTGATCGGACGGGATTCCCCCGGCGAATTTCGGCAGGATGTACCGCTGCCGGCGCTGAGTGACGACGACACGCGCCGCGCCCAATTGCGCCAGCTCCGAGGCGATCTCGAGTGCGCTGATCGCGCAGCCCGCCACCAGCACTTTCTTGCCGAGGTAGGGGGACGGCCCACGATAGGCGTAGGTGGAGATCGCGGCGGCGGAACCGCTGAACGTGTCGAGGCCTGGGATCGAGGGGATGGCGGGGGAGTGGAACCTTCCGGTTGCCACCACCACTCGGTCGAACCTTTCGGTACCACCGGTGTGTTCGACGAGCCATCCGTCACCGTCGGGCGCGATCCGGTCGATCCTTCTGCCGAACCGGATGCGCGGTGTCACCCCGAACGTGTCGGCGTAGCGGTGCAGGTAGTCCAGGATCTCTCGATTGGGCAGAAAGACGGCCTTGCTGCGGTGCTCGAGGTCGCTGAACGCGGTCATGATCCGACTGGTGTTGGTGTACATCGTGGGCCAGACGCCGCTTCGGCCGACCATGCCCGCCCACTGCCCACCCAGCGTCGTGCTCTGCTCGAACAGTGTCGGTTGCAGGTGCTGCGCGAGCAGCCAACGCGCCGCGACCAGCCCGCCGGGTCCCGCTCCGATCACCGCGACGGTTGCTGCCACCGCTGAACTGTCGCACGCGCGAGCGTGGGAGTGCGAGCGCCCGCGGTGCTCACACCTGCGTCTCGGGTGCCCACTTCGGGAGCCGCGCCTCGGCGCGGTGTGTCGATCGCGCCGCCGCCAGCGTCACCGCCCGCTCCCCGTTGATCGCGGTCAGCGGCGGCGGCTGCCCCTTGCGCAGCGTGGCGATCAGCTCCCGATAGGGCCCGATGAGGTAGACGGTGTCACCGGCTTGCAGACGAGCGTTGCGCCGCGGGCGCAGGCTCACCGGCCCGTCCGGCCGGGTGATCGCGATGACGCGCGTCTGAGTGGACAGGTCCACCATCCGCAACCCGTCGAGTTCGCTGCCGGCCGCCACCAGCATGCCGCCGACCATGAACGAGCGCTGTCCCACCCAGAACGTGCCCAGCACCTGCAGCCCCATCGCCGCGCCGATGAACCACGGCGCCGCCAGATCGACGAGCGAGCGCACGTTCTCGAACCCGAACTGCCGGTTCACCGCGGTGCCCAGCGCGCGGCCCTGCACCCGCATCACGATCGGGACCTGCGTGTCGGAGCCCAGAATCTCCAACAGCACGATGCCGGTGCGGATGTTCGCCATGTCGTCCTGGGTGACCACCGCCACCCCGCGGGCGCGGTCAACCCGCGCCGACTCGAGCGTCTGATGCATGGTCGAGTCGCCGAAGATGACCGGCACGTCGAGGTCCGCCGCGATCTTCAAGAAGCGGTTGGTCTCGTCCTGTTCGATCACCACCACGTCGTACCCGGCGGTGTGCAGGTCGGTGACGACGCGGATGCCGATCGACCCCAGCCCCACGACCACGATGTGCCCGCGCATGTGCCGCGCCCGTCGTACTCCGGCGTTCTGGCCGAGGCGTCGGGACAGCAACACGTCGGCCAGCGACGCGACCACCACGGCGGTCACGATCACGCCGCCGAACATGAGCGCGATGGCGAACAGCCGCAGGAAGGTCGACTGCTGGGCGAAGCTGAAGTCGCCGAAGCCGACACTGGTGATCGTCTCCGAGGTGAAGTACACCGCGTCGAGCCACGACATCCTCGGGTGCTGATAGGTGTAGCGCACGACGGCGGCCGAACCCATCATGAGCAGAAGCGTCAGCACAAGCGACGGCAGGAGCATCGGGCTGACGTCGTCGCGGATGGCGCGCGCGGCGTCCACCGCGCGCCGGACCCGGGAATTGCTGGAACGCGACGCCGTGGGAGGAGCCACCCGAATGCCACGGGCCGCCATCTCGTCGCGGACCCCGATCATCGAGGTCCAGTCGCCGGCGTAGACCGCCAGGTCGCGCCCCGGGCAGGGCACCACCTCCCCGGGCACGGGCGAGTTCTTCCCGTGCACGACCGCCACCGGCGCGAGGTCGCCGTAGATCTCCCGCAGGGTGCCCTGCTGCCGCGCCTCGGATCCCCAAACGACGAAGTCGATGCCGTCGGTGTCGAATTCGTGGGTGTTGCGCGACAGGACGGCCTCCACGACGGAAGGGGCGGCCAATTCGGCGACGTCCAAGATGGCGCCCGGGCCGTTGACGACAGACACCTTGGCGCGCAACACGTTGTCCGCCAGGCGCGCGACCACACGCACATTGGGGCTGTATTGGCGTGCCAGCAAGGCGATTTCGAGATTGACCGCGTCGTCGGGCCCGGCGCAGACCACGGCACGCGCCCGATGCACCCCAGCTCCGAGAAGGTCGGCGGCGGTGTTGATCTTGATGATCCGCGCGCCAGCACCCCGCAACTCCTCCGCGATCGTCCGGGACAGCGGGTCGTCGCCGCTGACGATGATCTCTCGGTGGAACTGGAAGACCTCACCCATGTGGCCGGCCCCGCTCGATCCTCGATCGCTGCCGCGGTTACCGCTGCGCGAGGACGGACTGCCGCGCCGGGAGAGGTTGCTCGCCGTCTGGGCGGGGCTTGTTGTAGCGCGGCATCGACACTCCCAAAGTTCACTGGTGCCTATGACTATCGGGCACGGTGCGCGAAACTGCCACCGGAACGGCCGGGCGCGACAGCGCCAACTTTCCTCACGCCCGCGCCGCAACAGGTTCGACCCCAGCTCGTCATGTCCAGGAAATAGTCGAGGCGTAGAACAAGCTCCGCGCTTGAAGTGCGTTCCGCGGGAGAAGAGTTGGCGCTCGACGCCGGCCCTCGGCAGGCACGAGCGGGGGAACGCCGCGTTCACCAGCAGCCCGCGCACCGAGCAAGGAGCAGTGAGTGTCCGAGACGACCCCCGACGATATCTTCAGGCTCGCGCGGGACGAGAAGATCGAATACGTCGACGTCCGCTTCTGCGACCTGCCGGGGACCATGCAGCACTTCACGATTCCCAGCTACGTCTTCGACGAGAACGTGTTCGAGGAGGGGTTGGCGTTCGACGGCTCGTCCATCCGCGGCTTCCAATCGATCCACGAGTCCGACATGTTGCTGCTTCCCGATCCCGAAACGGCGACCATCGATCCGTTCCGCTCGGCCAAGACGCTGATCGTGAACTTCTTCGTGCACGACCCCTTCACGCTGGAGCTGTATTCGCGCGATCCACGCAACGTCGCCCGCAAGGCGGAGAACTACCTGATCAGCTCGGGCATCGCCGACACCGCCTACTTCGGTCCGGAAGCCGAGTTCTACATCTTCGACTCGGTCAGCTTCGACTCGCGCACCGACACCTCGTTCTACAAGGTGGACGCCACCTCGGGTTGGTGGAATACCGGGGCGGAGGCCGAACCCGACGGCAGCCCGAACCTCGGCTACAAAGTCCGGCCCAAGGGCGGCTACTTCCCGGTGGCGCCCACCGACCACTACGTCGACCTGCGCGACGTCATGCTCACCCACCTCACCAACGCCGGCTTCTCGTTGGAGAAGGGGCACCACGAGGTGGGCAGCGGCGGCCAGGCCGAGATCAACTACAAGTTCAATACGCTGCTGCACGCGGCCGACGACCACCAGATGTTCAAGTACATCGTCAAGCAGACCGCGTGGCAGGCCGGCAAGACCGTGACCTTCATGCCCAAGCCGCTGTTCGGTGACAACGGCTCGGGCATGCACTGCCACCAGTCGCTGTGGAAGGACGGCGTGCCGTTGATGTATGACGACATGGGGTACGCGGGGCTGTCCGATACTGCCCGCCATTACATCGGCGGCCTGCTCTATCACGCGCCGTCGCTGTTGGCCTTCACCAACCCGACCGTCAATTCCTACAAGCGGCTAGTTCCGGGTTACGAGGCGCCGATCAACCTGGTGTACAGCCAGCGCAATCGGTCGGCGTGCGTGCGGATCCCGATCACCGGCAACAATCCCAAGGCCAAGCGGCTCGAGTTCCGTTGCCCGGACTCCTCGGGCAACCCGTATTTGGCGTTCTCGGCCATGCTGATGGCCGGCCTCGACGGCATCAAGAACAAGATCGAGCCGCCGCCCCCGATCGACAAGGACCTCTACGAGCTGCCGCCGGAGGAGGCCGCCGAGATCTCACAGGCGCCCACCCAGCTATCGGCGGTGATCGACCGACTGGAAGAGGACAGCGAATACCTCACCGAGGGCAGCGTATTCACCCCCGACCTGATCGAAACCTGGATCAATTTCAAGCGCAATTACGAGATCGCGCCCTACAACCTGCGGCCGACGCCCTACGAGTTCGCGCTGTATTACGACGTTTAGGGCCTGCGGTCAACGGCCCGAGCCCGGCTTCGCGGGGTTGTCCGTGACGACTTTGACGAGAGCCTCTCTCGCCACTCCGTCGAGATGGTGAGTCAGCAAGCCCTCCACGGCGAATACGCCGAGCGCAGTCCTCGGAGCGACCTCCGATTCGGGAAAACCGGCCTCGCGCAGGCCGTGCGCCAGCATGCCCTCGACAAGTGTGTGAAACCCTGTGTGCCACAGATCGATTCGTTGAGAAACGACGGTTCTCGCATGGACGGCCGTCACCAGTCGGTGGTAACGCTCCAGGCGCGCGACGACCCACAGCACCCGTTCGCTGAGTTCGGTCTCGGCGAGCTCGCCGATTTGCGTCGCGGCGTCGGTCACGATGCGTTCCAGAACGCCGACCAGCAGCGCGTCTTTGTCCTCGAAGTACCAGTAGATGGTCGTCGGGGTGACCCCGGCGGCCGCAGCGAGCTGCGCCATCGAGGTGTGGTCGTAGCCGACGTCGGTGAACAGTCGCTCGGCGACGGCGAGGATCTCGGCGCGCTTCTCCTCCGGGGCTTGCGGTCGTCTGTTGCGCGGCACAGGATCAGCCTATCTTGACCGCCATACAAGAAGCCTGTTAGCTTTCTTGAATTGCATACAAGAAAGCGTCGGCGGGATATGCGGCGGGCCGACCGCCGACCCGACGAGCAGTGACGGAGTGAAGGTGACAGCGACACCAGAATTGCGCTTCTCCCACAGCGAGGAGTCTTTTATTTCCAGCGGTGTGCGCTGCGCCGCGCGGGTCTATCGGCCCGCGGGACCGGAGGCGGGGCACCGAGCAGTCATTGTGATGGCGCATGGCTTCGGAGGCGTGCGCGCCTTGCGCCTCTACGCCTACGCCGAACGATTCGCCGCCGCCGGCTACATCGTTGTCGTCTTCGACTACCGGGGCTTCGGTGACAGCGAGGGGTGGCCCCGTCAGCTTCTCAGCATCAAGGCGCAACATGCCGACTGGAGAGCGGCCCTGAGATTCGCGCGTGCAGTCGCGGGGTCGGACCCGGACCGCGTGATCGCTTGGGGGACGTCGTTCGCCGGAGGCCATGTCATCGCTCTTGCCGGCGCGGGCGAACCGTTGGCCGCGATCATCGCTCAGGTGCCGCACATCAGCGGTCCCGCCGCCGTCCGCGCCACCGGCGTCCGCGCCGGTCTTCGGCTCGCGCCGTACGGCCTACGAGACCAGCTTCGGGCGTGGTTACGTCGACCACCGGTGTACGTGAATTCCGCTGGCGCGGTCGGGGAGCCGGCGGTAATGACGTCGCCGGACGCCTTGCCCGGCATGGAGCGGCTGATCACCGACTCGGCGCTCGCTGCCGACGCCTACCCGACGACCGTCGCCGCCCGCATCGTGCTGCGTATCGTCGCCTACTCACCGGGGCGGCATGCCGGTTCCATCACGTGCCCCGCCCTCGTCCAAATCGCCGAGCACGACGCCGTGACTCCGACACGCGTCGCCCTGCGAGCCGCGGGCAAGATGACGGCGGCGACGGTGCACACCTACGATTGCGGCCACTTCGATCCCTACGTGGAACCGCTATTCTCGACGGTCGTCGCCGACCAACTCGCGTTTCCCGCCCAGCACGTGCCCGCGCAGGGCAAATCATAGCGGATGCGGGTGCCTCGGTTCGTGCCCGCTGATGCGTTGCATGTCAAGGGTTTTCGCTGATCCACTCGGTGGTGAACCGCACGATCTCCGGCACGCTCTTGGCCAGATCCGACCCGATCGACTTTTCCAACTTGCCGCCCACGAGCGGGATCTTGACCTCCACGCGCACCTCCGAACGCAGTTGCGAACCCTGACCCGACGGTGCCAGCCACATGTCCGCACGGCCCGATCCCAGGCCCGCGGAGGCCGAGACGTTGATCTGGCCGCGCACCTGCCGCTCGCCGTCGGGCCGCCACGTCTCGCTGTGCACCAGCCTCACCTCGCCTGGGACCACCTTGGCGATCAGCCCCGGCAGCAGCTGGCGCCCCAGGTGCTGGACGACGCGGACCGACACCGCGCCGCTGGCGTCGATGTCCAGGGCGTCCAGCGTGGTCACCGCCTCGGCGCCGCCGGCGGCGATGCGGGCTCGCCAATACGCCTCACGCGCGAACGCCGCATGGATCTGCTCGACGCTGGCGGGCGAATCCGCAACGACATCGAAGGAGCGCGCCATGCCCGACATTGTCCCAAAACGTCGATCGGATGCTGCCGTCCGCCCGCTGCGTGCGGTTATTCGCCGAGGTGTGTCCCCGGCGTGACCTGGGCGCGACCGGCGGGCGGGAGGCTCGATGCTCATGACGGCGCTCGCGGTCCTGGGTGCGTTCGCGGCGGCGCTGTGCCTGGGCTACCACCTCGGCCGGTGCGCCGGTTCGACGCGGTCGTCGCGCAGGCGCCGAACGACCCGAGTGGCGATCGGCGGCCGCGCGCTTGGCCTGCTCGTGGTGATGGCCGAGCGCCGCGTGCGGCGCAGGCTTCGACTCGCACGCTGGGCACCCGACGCCCTCGGCCGGGCAATGCCGACCGCCTACGAGGTGCTCCGCGGCGGCCTTGCCCGGGCGCGGTCCTACTGAGCCGAGCCCGGCAACCCCCGCGCCAACCTGGATCCACGGGCGACCCAACCGGGGTGTTAGGAATGGTTGGCCAGCACCGCTCCGAACGACGGGATCTTTGATGTCAGCACTGCAGGGCAAGGTCGCGTTCGTCACCGGAGCGTCGTCGGGGCTGGGCGCCGAGACCGCCCGGGAGCTGTCGCGGCAGGGCGCCACCGTCTACGGCGTCGGGCGCGACACCGCCCGCTTGGAGCAGGTGTTCGCCGACGTGGACCGGGGGACGTACGCGGCGGTGGACGTCGCCGACGCCCAGGCCTGCCGCGACGCGATCGAGCGTTGCGTGGGGGAGTTCGAGGGACTCGACGTGCTGGTCAACGTCGCGGGCAAACACCAGATGCGCCGAACGGAATCGATGACCGACGACGACTGGGCGCAGGACCTGGCGGTCAACCTCACCGGTCCCTTCTCCCTGTGCCGGGCGGCGCTGCCGCACCTGTTACTACGCGGCGGCAACATCGTCAACGTCAGCTCCATCGCCGGCGTCGAAGGTCAGGCGTATTCAGCCGGCTACTGCGCCGCCAAGCACGGCTTGATCGGGCTGACCCGCGCCCTGGCGGTCGAGTACACGGCCGATCGCCTGCGCGTCAACGCCGTCTGTCCCGGCGGCATGCTCACCCCGCAGATCGAGCAGTTCAGCGCCCCGGAGGACCCGAACTACGACTTGATCATGCGCACCGCCTCGCCGCGCGGCATGATGCAACCCCTCGACGTGGCGAAGGTGATCGCGTTTCTGGCCAGTGACGCCGCGGCCGCGGTACACGGCGCCGTCTACCGAGTCGACAACGGCAAGGGCGCCGGGTAGCCGCCGCCGGTGAGGTTTCCCGCCCGGCCCATCGGGCAACTGTCTTGACCGATGGAACGAGTCGCGGGCGCACCTCACGCGGTCATCTCTGGAGCCGGTATCGCGGGCCCGGCGTTGGCGCACCAACTGGCGGCGCGGGGCTGGCGGACCACCGTCGTCGAACGCGCTGCGCGCCGCCGCGACGAGGGGCACAACATCGACGTGCGCGGCGCCGCGCGTGAGGTCGTGCGCCGCATGGGCATCGAGGACGAGATCCGTGCAGCCAGCACCGAAGAGGTCGGCATGCGCTTCGTCGACGAGGCCGGCGCGGCCGCGGCCTCGTTCCCGGTCGACCCGTCGGCCCGATTCGACGGTCCCACAGCCGAGTTCGAAATCCTGCGCGGTGAGCTGTCCCGCATCCTCGTCGAACGGACCATCGACGTCACCGAGTACCGTTTCGACACCCGGATCACCGACCTGATCGACGACGGTCACCGGGTCACCACGCTGCTCGACGACGGCACGTCCCTCGCTGCGGACGTGGTCGTCGTAGCCGACGGATTACGTTCGGCCACACGCAGATTCGTGACCTCCGTGGCGATCACCGAATTGGGCATGTACATGGCGTACCTGACCATCCCGCGACGGGAGTCCGACGACCGGTGGTGGAACTGGTATCACGCGCCCGGCTCGCGCGCCGTGCACCTGCGGCCTGACAACCTCGGGACGAGCCGGGCGATGCTGAGCTTCCTCTCCGAGGTGCGCGGCCTGCAAAGGATTCGCCGCGACGACCAGATCGCGGTGCTGCGCGCGACCTTCGCGGACGCGGGCTGGGCCGCACCGCGCATCTTGGCCGAACTCGATGACGCGCCGATGTACTTCGACGCGCTTGGGCAGGTCCGGGCGCCGCGCTGGAGCAAGGGCAATGTGGTGTTGCTCGGTGACGCCGCGTTCTGCGTGTCCCCGGTCGGTGGCGGCGGTTCGAGCCTCGCGCTGATCGGCGCGTATGTCTTGGCCGAAGAGATCTCTCGGACAACGGATTACCCGGCGGCGTTCGACCGCTACGAGAACTTTATGCGGCCGCACGTCAACGCCGCGCAAAACGTTCGACCCGCGGTGCTGCGGCTGGCCAATCCCCGCACCCGGGCCGGCATCCGCGCTCTGCGGGCCGGGGCTCGGGTGCTGGCGAGTCCGGCCGCCAACGCCGCGACGAACCTGTTCGGCAGGCGGTTCGGCAACGCCGCGGCCAACGACGTTGAGCTGCAGGCTTATTCGTAAGCAGTCGGATCAGTTCCGCAGCCCGGTGAGGAACCGCTGCACGGTCCGGGTCAGCGAGCGCGGGACATGGTCGGGATCCATCAGGTCATTCTCGGCCAGCGGACCCGCCTCGCCGGCCACCGTACGCGCGGTGAAGCGCCGCAACGTCCGTCCGGTGCCGCGCAGCGACTCGACGGCGCGCAGAAGTGAACTCCTCTCAACGAGAGCGTCTTGCAGCTGCTCGACGGTGAGGCCGAGATGCTCGGCGATCAGCCGGTTACGCACCCCCGTGATGAGGCCGCGCACCTCGGCGTCCTCGGCACGGTCCGGGTTCGCCTCAATCGCGATGTCACATTCGCTGTCGAAGCCCAGTGACCGGTTGTTGATGTTCGACGAGCCGATGCGCAGCAGTCGGTCGTCGACGATCATCACCTTGGCATGGACGTAGATCGGCGTACCGCCGCTGGTCTCGGGCCAATAGACGCCCAGCCGGCGATACTCGTCGGCCTCCCACAGCAGGCGGATGAGGTCGTGGCGGGCGCTATCCATGGTCTCGCGCTCCAGCGGATTGTTGCCGCGGCGCGCGATCGTGATGACGATCTCGGGGCCGTCGGCTTCGCGGAGTCTCGCGGCGAGCGCCTCGACGATGCGCCGGGCCGCCAAGTACTGGTTCTCGATGTAGATGGTGTGGCGGGCGGCGTCGATGGCGGCCAGGTTGAGCGCCTCCACCTCCCGGACCTCGCGGGCCGCCTGCGATTCGGGCAGGGTGCGCGCGATGCCGACCTCGACGTCACGAAGCAGCGGAACGAGCCTGCTGGGCCAGGCGCTGTGTTTGGGTTCGACCGGCGCCAGCTCCTGCTCGGTCGCGGTCTGCCAGCGCCGCAGCGCCTCCGCCCCCAGCCCGCGCGCGGCGGCGCCGTCGACCGCGGCGGCGATCTCGTGGCGCGGGCCGTAGCCGCGCCCGGCCGCCCGCCGGTCGCGACTGGCGTGCTCGTGGTCTGGCGTGTCCCACCGCTCGAGGGTGAGGTCGATGCCGCCGCAGAACGCGACCGCGTCGTCGACGACGACGATCTTCTGGTGATGCACCGCGCCCACCGGATGCGCGCCGTCGATGGCGAAGTGCAGCCGCCTGCTGCTGATCTGGTTGACCAGCGCTACCGGGGCGAAGTTGCCCCAGATGCTGTCGAAGACCGACAGCAGGCGCAGGTTGGACTTGAGCAAGTAGATGTCGAGCGTCGGCCGTTTCCACAGCAACCAGTACAGGAACGCGCCGAGCTGATTCGGGCCCGGCAGCGTCTTCTTGCCGCGTTCGAAGGTCATCCGGGAGTCGAGGTCCCAGCCGATCACCATGATTCGATGCCGGGCGCGCAGCATCGCGGCCTTGACGTGCTTGAAGTAGTCGGCCGCGTCGACGATGCAGGCGAACTGATCGGCGGTCTCCACGCGCCAGCACGTCTGGCCGGGAAGCAACAGTCGATCGTCGCGCAAGCCAAACCCTTTCACCGCACGGTTCGGTGCGGACCTCCCCTGTGTATCACAGCAACTTTCGACGCCGGGACGCGTGCTAGGCCCGTATTGCGTATAGGTGATCCGCTCGTTAATAGTCCGAGAACCCGACAGGACAACGGCGCCGATCTGTACGAGGATGAAGGCCATGCGATTGGTTGTGATGCTGGCGGGCCTCGCCGCCGCGGTCGCGGGGGCCTCCGCGGCACATGCCGACCCCAGCCCGGGGGGCTCGGACGCCAGCTTCCTGGCGGCACTCAAGCAGGCCGGCATCACCTTCGAAAGTCCCAACGTCGCCATCGGAGTGGGCAAGCGGGCGTGCCAGCTGATGGATCAGGGCAACCCCGAATACGACGTCATCAAAAACGTGTCCAACGCCAATCCCGGCTTCACCATGGACGGCGCCGCCCAATTCACCATGATCGCCGCGAGCGCGTACTGCCCCGCGCACCTGGGTCAGCCGATCACTCCGCCGCCACCCCCGCCGCCGACTCCGTTGCCGCCCTCGCAGTGGCCCATCATCGACTTCCCGATCATCACCCCAGGCGCGGCCTGAGCCGTCGGCGCGCCGGTCGATATTCGGGGGTCCCTGCGCGGCGCGACGGCGTGCTCCTAGGCTGATTGACCATGTCAATCGACCGAGCCGCACTCCTGGCGGGCAGCATCCGATTCGCCTCCGGCATCTCGTTTCTCGCCGACCCCTTGCGCGCGAACCGGCTCTGGGGTGACCCCGACGAGCCGACGCCCACGGCGCAATTGTTGTTGCGCTCCATGGGCTATCGCGACGCACTCATCGGCGGGTTGCTGGCGGTGGCGGGGCTGCGCGGCCGCAACACCCGCGGCTGGTTCCTCGCGTCGGCTGGGGCCGACGCGGCCGATCTCCTCGGCGGTTGGGGTGTGCACGAACAGCTCAAGCCTTCGCAACGGGTGATCGGGCTGGGCGGCGCCGCCGTGGGCGTCGGCACCGGGTTGTGGGGGGCGGCGCGCCGGTCGACCCGCAAACCGGACGCACCCGAAAGCGTCCGACGCGTCTAGTGAAAGGTCATGTCCCGCAGAAGGTTTGGTAGGTTCCGAAGTCGTCGGGGGCGGGAGCGGCGTAGCGCTCGAGGCCGGGCCGCTCGTCGTAGGGTGCGGTGACTGCGGCGAGCAGTCGCTCGAGCGCGGTCACGTCGCCCGCCGTGGCGGCGGTCAGGGCCTCCTCGACGAGATGGTTGCGCGGGATGTAGATCGGGTTGGTGCGGTCCATCGACGCGGCGTCCGGGCCCAACGCCCGCCAGCGGCACAACCACTCGTCGAAGCCGGCGAGGTCGGCGAACAGCCCACGCGCGGGTTCGGCGTCGGCGAGCGTGGTGCCGCGCGCCGCGCGACCCAGGTGCCGGAAGAACGAGGTGTAGTCGACGTGGCTGGCCGTCAGCAGGCCGAGCAGGTCGTCGATGAGCGGTGTCGCGACAGCGCCGTCGAGTCCGTCGGGTAGGCCGAGTTTGGCGCGCATCCCTGCGCCCCACACCGCGTCGTAGCGCTGCTGGAAGATGCCGAACGACCCCTCCACGAGGGTGATCGCCTCGTCGGTGTCGGCGGAGATCAACGGCAGCAGGGTTTCGGCGAAGCGGGCGAGGTTCCAACCGGCGACCAACGGT
This sequence comes from Mycobacterium sp. E2462, assembly GCF_001672685.1. Lineage (NCBI taxonomy): Bacteria > Bacillati > Actinomycetota > Actinomycetes > Mycobacteriales > Mycobacteriaceae > Mycobacterium > Mycobacterium sp. E2462. The sequence continues at coordinate 16,266 of NZ_LZKC01000059.1, read as the reverse complement.
TGATTGCCGTAGGAGTAGCGCCCCCAATGATCGATCGAGCTGTAGACGGTCTCGGGGTCGTACGCCTCCATGAAGGCGCAGGGCCCGTAATCGATCGTCTCACCGGAAATGGTCATGTTGTCGGTGTTCATCACCCCGTGCACGAAGCCGATCAGCATCCAGCGGGCCAGCAGCGACGCCTGAGCGTCGACCACGGCCTCGAATAGGGCCAGGTAGGGGCGTTCGGCGTTCGCGGCGTCGGGGTAGTGCCGGGAGATTGCGTAGTCGGCCAGGCGGCGCAACAGCTCCAGCCCGCCGGGGCCCGCCGACGCCGCGTACTGCGCGGCGTACTGGAAGCTGCCTACCCGCAGGTGGCTGCGGGCGACGCGGGTGAGGACGGCCCCCGGCAGGATCGTCTCGCGGTGGACCGGGCGCCCGGTGCCCACGACGGCCAGGGAGCGGGTGGTCGGCACCCCGAGCGCGTGCATCGCCTCGCTGACGACGTATTCGCGCAGCATCGGCCCGACGGCGGCCAGTCCGTCACCGGCGCGGGCGAACGGCGTCGGGCCCGACCCCTTCAAATGGATGTCCCGAAGCTGTCCGTCCCCGGCCGCGAGCTCGCCGAGCAGCAGCGCGCGCCCGTCGCCCAGTCGCGGGACGAACCCGCCGAACTGGTGGCCGGCGTAGGCCTGGGCGGCGGGAGCGGCGCCGACGGGCAGCCGGTTGCCAACCAGAAACCGCACCCCGTCGGGGCCGCGCAACCACGCGACGTCCAGGCCCAGCTCGCCGGCCAGCCGCTCGTTGAGGATCAAGAGCTGCGGGTCCGCGAAGGTCTCGGCCTGCCACCGCACGGCCATCTCCGGCAGCGCGTGCAGGAACCCGTGCTGTAGCGAAACGGTCATGTCCGGTGCGACGCTCACCGCACCGACACTACGGAAAGTGCGGCTCTCGACGTGCGCCGACGTGACCGCCTAGCCGAGCGCCTGGCCAATGAGATCGCGGGCCCGATCGAGCATCGAGGCGAACGGGCCGAGCGCGAAGTTCTTCTTCGCCGACTCCACGCCGGGATGCGGGTGGGTGGGCGCGATGGCCTCGGCGGCACGGACCGCGGCGCCCATCCGCTTCAGGTCGTCCTCGTCGAGCTGCTTTTGCAGCACGGGAAACTCCTCGGCCTCCTCCTGCCGGGCGTGCTCGAGAACGGCTTCCCGCAGCTTGGTGACCTGGTCGACGAATTCCTGGGAGGTGATGTCGAGCTTTTCGATGTTCGACAGCAGCTCTTTGGAGGCGTGCTCTTCCTCGAGCCGCGCGTCGACGATCGCGTCACCGCTGTCCGATTCGCGGCGCACCCGCGGATGCACCACCATCTCCTCGGCGGTCTCGTGCACGGCCAGCAGCTGGCGCAGCGCCGCGAAAGGCTTCTCCCGCGCTTGCGGGTCCGAGGCGTGGAGGACCTCGTCGAACATGTCCTCGATGAGGTTGTGTTGCGCCTTTAGGAAAGCGACGACTTCCTCGGGCGATTCGACAATCATGTCTGACATCGCCAATACCTCCAATGGTCTGGGAAATGGAGTGTGCGCACTACGGGCTGTGTGCGGCTCGCCCAGGCATACCCGCTGTTGAGGCGCCTAAACGGCTCACGTGCCGCGGGTCGACGGGACCTGACTGTCCGCAATAGTTGTGTGCCGCAAGCTGTTTCGCCATTCTCGAGAGTGGTACGGGCCCGGCATGCGCGCCGAAGGAGGGGCTCGAAAAAGCGAGATGCGTCACATCCGGGTGAGGATGTTAGCCGGTTGCGGGTCGGTGGGTAGCCGAATAGGGAAGGCAATTTCATGCCGAACCAAGCCATCAACGCACAGGAGGCGAATGCTGACATGACTTCATCGGACCGGACCACCGTACTGGCGCAGTTGCGGGCCCTGCACCAGCTGACCAACACCGAGATCCAGATCGCGGAGACCCGCGTTGCGCAGGCACGCACCGAGGCGGTGCAGCGTGAGCTGTCCCAGAACGCCGCCAACGCCCGGGAACGCTCGGAGGCGATCGAGGCCGCCATCCGCGACCTCGACGGGGTGCCCGACGTGATCGGACCGCTGCTGGGCCGCGTCGCCGCGGCGCTCAAGGCGCTCGCGGAGCAGGCCCAGCCGTTCGACGAGGCGCTGCTGGGCGACCTTGCGCTGGAGGACCAGCTCCTGGACCGGTCCCGCTACCTCAAGGCGCTGGCCGTGGCGGCGGAGCTGCCGGACGTCGAGAACTTGGCGACTCGCCTGATCACGGCGCACTCGGCCACCGTCGAGTGGTTGACCACCGTGCTCGCCGAGGACGCCCTGGGCGGGCCGGCCGCGCTGCGTCGCACGCCGGTGCAGGCGGCGACCGGCACCGCGGTGAAGCTGGTGAACCTGCCGGTCTCCTGGTCGGCGCGCAGCATCGATCGGGCCGCGGACGCGCTGCGCTCCGCGCGGCCCACACTCAACGAGCTGATCAACCGCAGCGCCCACGCCGGTGAGGTTGCGGCCAAGGCGCTCGCCGCGTCGCGCGACGCGGCCCTGGAGGCGGCCGAGAAGGTCACCCGCAACGAGGGCGCCCGGCAGACCGCCGACGCGCTGCACACCGCGCGCAGCGCGGTCGGTGTCCTGGACGCCGACGAGCTGCCGATCCCCGAGTACGACGAGCTCAACGTCAACGACGCGGTGGCCGCCGTCAAGGATCTGACCAGCCCCAACGACGTCCGGGTCATCATCGCCTACGAGGAGGCGAACAAGAACCGGCAGCGGGTCGTCTCGGCCGCTCAGACGCGCGTCGCCGCCATCGCGCAGGACGTCGTCGGCATCAACTAGCACGCCGCCGGGGCGTCAAGCCAACCGGCGTAGCAAAGTCCCCCGCCCGGGCGAGTACATCCGCCCGGGCGGGGTTTTGCGCGCGTGGGGGAGGGCCGTCGGTGGGCTGCGTTGCGGGCGTATCGCTACGGTGAGGGGCGACACGGCCCCACGACGAGACGACGGACAGACATGTACGAGCAGGTCAACAGCAGCGCGATCGAGCCCGACGACATCGGCTCACGCATCGACCCGGTGCTCGCCCGCAGTTGGCTTCTGGTCAACGGCGCGCACGACGACCGGTTCCAGGCGGCGGTGCATTCGCGCGCCGACATCGTCGTGTTCGACATCGAGGACGCGGTGGCGCCCAAGGACAAGCACACCGCGCGCGACAACGTCGTGCAGTGGTTGCGGGCCGGCAACACCGACTGGGTTCGCATCAACGGGTTCGGCACGCCCTGGTGGGCCGACGACCTGTCCGCGTTGACGGGCACCACGGTCGGCGGGGTGATGCTGGCGATGGTCGAGTCGGTCGACCACGTCGCCGAGACCGCCAAACGCCTGCCCGAGGTGCCGATCGTGGCCCTGGTCGAGACGGCGAGGGGGCTGGAGCGCGTCACCGAGATCGCGTCGGCCAAGGGCACCTTCCGGTTAGCCTTCGGCATCGGTGACTTCCGCCGTGACACCGGGTTGGGTGAGGACCCGGCCACGCTCGCCTACACGCGCTCCCGGTTCACCATCGCCTCGAAGGCGGCCGGGCTGCCCAGCGCGATCGACGGGCCGACCATCGGCTCCAATCCGCGCAAGCTGATCGAGGCCACCGCGGTCTCGACCGAGTTCGGCATGACCGGCAAGATCTGCCTGTCACCCGACCAATGCGCCGTCGTCAACGACGGCCTGTCACCGTCGCAGGACGAGATCGCCTGGGCCAAGGAATTTTTCGCGGAGTTCGAGCGCGACGGCGGAGAGATCCGCAACGGTTCCGATCTGCCCCGCATCGCCCGCGCCACCAAGATCCTGGAATTGGCCCGGGCATACGGCATCGAGGCGTCGACGTTCGACGACGAGGAACGCGACCACTCGCCGGCGCCGTCGGACACCTACCACTACTGAGCGAGGCGCAGCGCCGCCGAGCGCCGTGAGACCATCGGGGCATGCGGCTGGGCTTGCATGCGCTGGGCATCGGTGCCGGCTCCGACCGCGCGGTGATCGACGCCGTGGCGGCGCGCGCGGACGACTGCGGTTTCGCGACCCTGTGGGCGGGCGAACACGTGGTCATGGTCGACCGGCCGGCTTCGCGCTATCCCTACTCCGATGAGGGCGTCATCGCCGTTCCAGCGGAGGCGGATTGGCTCGACCCCATGATCGCCCTGAGCTTCGCCGCGGCCGCCTCGTCCCGGATCGGCATCGCCACGGGCGTGCTCCTGCTGCCCGAACATCATCCGGTGGTGGTGGCCAAGCAAGCGGCCAGCCTGGATCGACTCAGCGGCGGGCGGCTGACGCTCGGAGTGGGCATCGGGTGGTCCCGCGACGAGTTCGACGCGCTCGGCGTGCCGTTCGCGAGTCGCGCCGCCCGGACCGCCGAGTACGTCGACGCCATGCGCACGCTGTGGCGAGACGACGTCGCGTCGTTCACCGGAGAAACGGTCCGCTTCAACTCGATTCGAGTGAACCCCAAGCCGGTGCGCTCTCGTGTTCCCGTTGTGGTCGGAGGCAACAGCGACGCGGCACTGCGGCGCGTGGCGGCGTGGGGTGACGGCTGGTACGGCTTCAACATCGACGGTGTGGCCGCCGTGCGCGATCGGATAACGACGCTGGACCGGCTGTGCGCCGAGGCGGGTCGGGACCGAGGCCGGCTGCGGCTGTCGGTGGCGCTGCTCGACCCGCGTCCCGACGACGTGGGCGCCCTGGCGGAGTTGGGCGTCGACGAATTGGTGCTCGTCGAGGCGCCTCCCGAGCGGCCCGACGCGGCGGCCGAGTGGGTCTCGGCGCTGGCCCACACGTGGAGAGCGCCCCTGGAAAACGCCTTCGACCAGCAACGTCGTAGGCTCTCGCGTTGAGATGACAAACGCTGAACCCATTCTGCCGCGGGAGTTGACGGACCTGCCCGAGGAGATCCGTAACGTGCCTCCGCCGCCCATCCCGGAACTGCCCGAGCCGTACGGGCTGCGGCTGGCCGACCCGGACGCCGACGCCGACATGATCTCGGAATGGATGAATCGGCCGCACCTGGCCCAGGCGTGGGAATCGGCGTGGCCGGCGCAGCGCTGGCGGCGCTACCTCAGGGCGCAGCTCGACGGCGAGTTCTCTCGTCCCTTCGTCGCCACGCTGGACGGGACGGATCGTGCGTACATCGAATTGTACCGTGCCGCAAAGGATTCCATCGGTCCGCGCTATGCCAGCGATCCGCACGATCTCGGGCTGCACGTTGCGGTCGCCGATCTGGAATACATCGAAAAGGGGCACGTCAGTTTCCTGTTGCCGTACCTGGTGACCAGCATCCTGACCCTCGATCCGCAGTGTCGCCGGATCATGTTCGACCCCGACCATCGCAACGTGTTGGCGCGCAAGTTTTGTGAGCGCGGCGGGTGCACGTTTCTCGGCGAGCACGACATGGCGAACCGGCGAATGGCGCTCTACGTGTTGCCGCGCACCCCGCAGGATCTCCCCGCCCACCAAGGGGCCTGAGCACCGCTACAGGTGTTGGCCGATCTGCTGTCCCAGCAACGCCGCCGCCTCTCCGAGCAGGACGCTGACGACCACGTTGGCGACCGCTGTGCGCAGCTGACGCTCCTCGCCGAGCCGCTGGGTCTCCAACATCCAGGTGGAAAACGTCGTGTAGGCGCCGACGAAGGCCGTTCCGGCCAGCAGCGCTGCCTCCTTACTCAGCACCAGGGCGCCGAGAAATCCCAAAAGTGCGGCGCCGCTGACGTTTACGGCGAGGGTACCGAACGGGAATGGGCGCGCCGCCCGGCGCGCCACCGCCCGGTCCACCACGAACCGCAGCACCGAGCCGATGCCGCCGATCACCATCACACCGGTCCACTGCAGCGCCGTCGCGGTGGCGCTCACCCGCGCACCCGGACCCGCCGCACCAACTTGGTGGCCAGGTGCGCCGCCGTCAGCCCGAGCAGGATGCTGGTGAGGGTATATGTCGTGGCCAGCACCCAATGGCCGTGTTCGATCATCCGCAGCGTCTCGACCTGCATGGTCGAGAAGGTGGTGAGCCCGCCGCAGAAGCCGGTCCCCAGCAGGGGTCTGCGGTAACTCGACAGCGGGAGCCGCTCCAGCAGCCGGGTCGTGAAATACCCGATGAGGAAGGCGCCGACGATGTTGACGGCGAAGGTCGGCCACGGCCACTCGTCCGGATCGGCGTCGACCAGCGTGCTCAACGCCGCGCGAGCCAGCGTGCCCAGCGCCCCGCCGGCGAAGACGGCACCCAACTCGCGATAGTCGTGCGTCACGTGTGCCTCCCTTCGCATTTCGGCTGCGCTTCGCAGCGTAGGGGTGTGCCTGACCGGCGGGTGAACCCGGGGAGTACCCGAAACGGCGAGACCGTGCCTGCTCGGTCAAACCGCCACAGTGCGGGCACAATTGTTGTCCATGGCCCACCCCCGTGCCGGTCAGCCGGCTCAGCCCGAAGACCTCGTCGACCTGCCCCACCTGGTGACGGCCTATTACTCGGTGCAGCCAGACCCCGACGACGTCGCGCAGCAGGTGGCGTTCGGCACCTCGGGACATCGCGGCTCGGCCCTGAACGGGGCCTTCAACGAGGCGCACATTCTGGCGATCACCCAGGCCATCGTCGAGTACCGCGCGGCGCACGGCACCACCGGGCCGCTGTTCATCGGCCGCGACACGCACGGGCTGTCCGAGCCCGCCTGGGTGTCGGCGCTGGAGGTGCTGGCCGCGAACGACGTCGTGACGATGATCGACGCCCGGGACCGATACACGCCGACGCCCGCGGTCAGCCACGCCATCCTCACCTACAACCGCGGCCGCACCGAGGCGCTTGCCGACGGAATCGTCGTCACCCCCTCGCACAACCCCCCGTCGGACGGCGGCTTCAAGTACAACCCGCCCAACGGCGGGCCGGCGGACACCGACGCGACCAACGCGATCGCCAAGCGCGCCAACGAGCTGCTCCGCGAGGGGTCGGCGATCAACCGGGTCCCGCTGTCGCGCGCCCTGCAGACCGTGCAGCGCCACGACTACCTGAGCCATTACGTGGACGACCTGCCCAACGTGGTCGACCTGGACGCGATCCGGGCGGCCGGCGTGCGCATCGGCGCCGACCCGCTGGGCGGTGCCAGCGTGGACTACTGGGCGGCCGTCGCCGAACGGCACAACCTGGACTTGACCGTGGTCAACCCGCTCGTCGACGCGACGTGGCGGTTCATGACGCTCGACCATGACGGCAAGATCCGGATGGACTGCAGCTCCCCGGACGCGATGGCGTCGCTGATCGCCAACCGCGAGCGCTATCAGATCGCCACCGGCAACGACGCCGACTCCGACCGCCACGGCATCGTCACGCCCGACGCCGGGCTGCTAAACCCCAACCATTACCTGGCGGTGGCCATCGACTACCTGTACACGCATCGGCCGTCGTGGCCGGACGGCATCGCCGTCGGCAAGACCGCCGTCAGTTCGTCGATCATCGACCGGGTGGTCGCCGGCATCGGCCGCAAGCTGGTCGAGGTGCCCGTGGGGTTCAAGTGGTTCGTCGACGGCCTGATCGGCGGCACCATCGGCTTCGGCGGCGAGGAGTCCGCTGGGGCGTCGTTCCTGCGGCATGACGGCTCGGTGTGGACCACCGATAAGGACGGCATCATCCTGGCGCTGCTGGCCTCGGAGATCCTGGCCGTCACCGGCAAGAGCCCCTCGCAGCGTTACGACGAGCTCACCGCCGAGTACGGCGCGCCGTTCTACGCGCGGGTCGACGCGCCGGCCGACCGCGAGCAGAAGGCCAGGCTGTCGAAGCTGTCGGCCGACGAGGTGAGCGCGACGGAGTTGGCGGGCGAGCCGATCACCGCGAAGCTGACCGCCGCGCCGGGCAACGGCGCGCCGTTGGGCGGGCTGAAGGTCACCACTGCCAACGCCTGGTTTGCCGCGCGGCCCTCCGGCACCGAGGACGTGTACAAGATTTACGCGGAATCGTTCAACGGTCCGCAGCATTTGGCCCAGGTGCAGGAATCCGCGCGTGAGGTAGTTAATAAAGTCATTGGGTGACCTTTTGCCTCCGACGCGACCGTTCGGGGGAACCCGGTGTCCGATCCGCGCGGCTGCCGCGCGAAGTGTGGATCTTGAGCTGGGCGAACATCATGATCGCGCTCGGCTACGGGGTGGTGTCTCCGGCGATGCCGGCCTTTGCCCGCACCTTCGGGGTCAGCATCGCCGCGGTGACCTTCCTGGTCACCGTCTTCTCGCTGACGCGGTTGTGTTTCGCACCGGTCAGCGGCCTGCTGGCGCAGCGCCTGGGTGAACGGCGCATCTATATCGGCGGTTTGCTGGTCGTCGCGTTGTCCACCATTGCGTGCGCATACTCGCAGACCTACTGGCAATTGCTGCTGTTCCGCGGGGTCAGCGGCGTCGGCTCGACGATGTTCTACGTCTCGGCGCTGGGGCTGATGATCCACATCAGCCCGGCCGACGCACGCGGCCGCATCGCGGGCATGTTCACCACGTCATTCATGGTGGGCGCGGTGGGCGGCCCGGCGATCGGCGGTCTGACGGCGGCGTGGGGGTTGACGGCGCCGTTCATCGCGTACGGCGTCGCGATGCTAGGCGTGGCGGTGGTGCTGTTCTTCAGCCTGCGGAACTCGCAACTGGCGGCGCCGCCGCCGCCGACACGATCGACGGTGACGATGCGAGAGGCGCTGCGGTTCCGCGCGTATCAGTCGGCATTGCTGTCCAACTTCGCGACGGGTTGGGCCGCGTTCGGGCTGCGCGTCGCATTGGTGCCGCTGTTCCTGTCGGATGTCATGGGTCGCAGCGTCGGCGTCATCGGCGTGGCGCTGGCGGCGTTCGCGGCCGGCAACGCCTTGGCAGTGATTCCCAGCGGCTACCTGTCCGACCGGATGGGCCGGCGCATGTTGCTGATTGTCGGTCTGGCGACCTCCGGTGTGGCGACCGTGGCGCTGGGAGCGACGTCGTCATTGGTGGCGTTCATGGTCGCGGCGGCGATCTCCGGCGCGACGACGGGCATCTTCATGTCCCCCATGCAGGCCGCGGTCGCCGACATCCTGGGCAGCGAGGCGCGGGCCGGGATACCGGTCGCGGCGGTGCAGATGCTGTCCGACCTGGGGGCCATCGTCGGCTCGGTGACGGTCGGCCGGGTCGCCGAGCGGTTCGGCTTCGGTTGGGCGTTCGCCATCAGCGGGCTCGTGCTGCTGGTCGCCGCCCTCGGCTGGGTGGTGGCGCCGGAGACGCGGCCCGAGCCCGCCGGCATGGCCGGCGTGCAGCCGTCGGAGGCGGAGGTCGAGCTGGCGTGACCAGCAACTTTGATGGACGGTTACCAGTGGTGTAGCTTCGACTGGCACGACATGGGGCTATGGCGCAGCTGGTAGCGCACCACACTGGCAGTGTGGGGGTCAGGGGTTCGAGTCCCCTTAGCTCCACAAACGGGAACCCGCCCAGACCATTGGTCGAGGCGGGTTCCGCTGTTTGCGGGGCGGTGTCCTACCGGGCGCGAATGTCCTAACTCTGTCCTACCGCTGCCGAGAACACCGCCGACGCGGCGGTGAGCCGGTCGTCGGTCACGCACCCGTAGACGGATTGGGTCATGCGCTCGGCGTGGCCGTGCCAGCGGCAACAATGTCGGCGGCGACGCCTGCCGCCTGCAGCTTGAGCCAGTGATCGGCGACCTCGTCGAACGTTTGGCTCGACTTGGGTGCCCACGTCGCCGTGCCCCACTGCTGGCGCTGCTCGGTGACCCACTGCGCGGCCTCGCCCTTGGTGCGGAACACCTTTGGTAGGCCACACCTGCTTGCCGGTTACGGGGTCGGTGCCCAGCGTCGGGCGGGCGCGCCAGCCCTTGCCGCCGGGTAGGCGCTTGATCGAACTATCGGTGCGGTCGCCGCGCTGGCGGGCCCGGCTGTCGTCGGTGCTCATCGGTCGCTCTCCTGGTCGGGTCTGGGTTTGCGGGGCTGGCGTAGTTCGTCGCGGCCGAGTAGCGGCGGGTCGGCATCCTTGCATCGCCTGATCCATCCCTTGACCGTTTCGTCGGACACGTCGTGGCCGAGGGCCGTGGTCGCCCGGTCGGCGACGCGGCGATACACGCCGCCGCCGTGCACGCTCTCCTCGCGCGCCCACGCCGCGACCTTCGCGAGAAATTCACGCGGCATAGGGGTCGGCCCGGTTTGCGCGGTTTGGCCAGCGCGGAGCCCGGCGGCGCGTGCTTGGCCATCGCGTCGATAATGCCGTCGGTGAACCGGAACCGCTCGACCCAATCGTGGCCCTCGCTGGCGCCGGTCGCCGCGTCGAAGATTTGGCGCAATTTCCTTGCGGCGGCTGCCGATTGAGGGTTGTCGTGCATCGCCGCCGTCCGCGCGAGCCGGTCTGTGTTGATCCGATTGAGGCTGTCCGAGGTGATCGGCGTGCCGTCGCGCGACGTGACGCGCAAATCGGTGATGGCCGCGCCGTCGTCGGTGTCGTGCCACGCGACCTCGCAGGTGTGCGCGTGGTCGTGACAGGTGATAGTGACGGGACGGTCGGCGTCGGCATCCACCTCGACGCCGACAACCTCGGCCGCCCGGCGCGGTAAGTAATGCGGTTTGCTCGGCATAATTAATAGCCCTAGACCAATCATCACTAAGGTTCAATACTAATCGACATGACAACCACCACGACCAGGCCAGCGCTGCCCACTCTGGACGAATTACGCAGCAGTCCAACGACTCTCAGCATCGAGCAGGCCGCTCTAACTCATGCGGGCGTCGCTGCGGAATAGTCGATGTAGCCGACCGGGCCGCCTGTGTAGTAGGTGGCGCGGTCGGGGGTGTCCAGTTCAACCCCGGCCGCGATGCGTGCTGGCAAGTCGGGGTTGGCAATGAACGGTTGGCCGAAGGCAACCAGATCAACCAGGTCGTCGCCGATGAGTCCGTTGCCGGACGTCGGCGTGAGGCCGGTGTTGGCGATGATGGTGCCGGTGAAGCGTGGACGGTAGTGCTCGTAAACTCCCCTTCCTTGCAGGTGGGCCAGTGGGTGACCCGAAAGGTCGGCCCTCGGCGTCATCAGCAGCAGGTGCGATATCGGGTAGTTGTTGAGCCGGTCGATCACGTAGTCACTGGTGGCCAGCGTGTCGCAGGTGGACAGGAAGGCACCGTGTTCAGGCCAGGTCGGCCCGGCTTTCACCCCGACGCGGTCAATGTCGACCCGTTCAGCCACTGCGTCGAGAATCTCGAACAAGAATCGAGCGCGGTTTTCGAGCGATCCGCCGTACTCATCGGTGCGCAGATTGGTTGCGGGATTGAGGAATTGGCTGATCAGGTAGGCAAATCCGGCCTGCAATTGGACACCATCGAATCCCGCACGCCGCGCGTTATCTGCGGCATGGGCGTAATCGGCGATGGTGGCCGCGATATCGGCGCGAGTCATCGCACGCGGAACGACGGTCGGCTTGAGGCCCGAGGGAGTGTGGGAGAGCAGACCCGGGTCGACCGCTGACGGCGCCAACGGCGCAGTGCCAGAGAAGAAGTCGGAATGCGAGGACGAGCCGGTGTGCCAGAGCTGGGCGAAGATGTGGCCGCCCTCCGCGTGGACCGCCTCGGTAACAGCGGACCATGCTTTGACTTGGGTTTCGGTGAACAGCCCTGGGGCGTCATGCCAGCCGACTGCGTCAGGGCTGACCCACGCGCCTTCGCTGATGATCAATCCTGCCGATGCGCGCTGCGCGTAGTAGCGCACGTGCAGTTCGGTCGGCGCCAGTTCGGGATTGGTGGCACGTGATCTGGTTAACGGTGCCATGACCACCCGGTTGGTCAGCTCGAGGCCCGCCATCGTGTAGGGCGTCAGCAATGGTTGGAGGGGTGACTTACTCGATGCTTGTATTTCGTTCATGTGCAGCCCCAACTCGCCATTTTTGGCATCTATTTCACCATTGGGCGGCGCAATCAGACCTATTCGGAATAGCAGCCATAGCAGTAATCTATGGCCTGCCGTCCGCGACGATCAACGGCAATACGTGGCGATAGCCTGTGTCTATGAGTGGCCGTCGGTATGGGTATTGGACAGGGCTTCCCACCCGAGAACAAACTGGGAAATGCAGTTGCCGAAAAGCGGAATCTTCTGACAATACGATCTAATGAGGTGTCAAAATGTCGGTTCGGGCAATCGAGCATATCGGGATCACCGTTCCCGACGTCGAGCAGGCCACGAAGTTTTTCGTTGACGCGTTCGACGCGAGAAGTCTGTACGACATCATCGACCGGCCGATCAGCGGGCAGTGGTTGGAAGCAGCCCTGGGGGTTCCCAAAGGAACGACGATCCGATCTATTCGAGTGCTTCGACTCGGTAATGGCCCGAATATTGAGTTGTTCGACTATTCGGTCAGCGACCAGCAGAGGCCTGCTATCCCTTCTGATCTCGGTATCCAGCACGTGGCGTTGTACGTCGATGACATCGACGCGGCCGCTGGAAAGGCGGAGCGAGCGGGAGCCACGATCCTTGGCGGCGGCCCTAGTGATCTTCCGGGCGCCGAAGCCGGCCCGGGAAACCGCTTTGTGTACACCAGGTCTCCATGGGGGAGCACGATCGAACTCGTCAGTTACCCGAACACGCAGGTTTACGAATCTTTGACCAATGCGCGTAAATGGCGACCTGAGCCGCGGACCGACGCGTAGCGGTTCGCGACGATCAAGAGGCCAAACGCGTAGTCGATCCTTCCGCTTTTGATAGCGTTGCGCGTTTGCCTCTTGGCGTGTTTCGTGCCTGTGTCTTTAGCGGTTTTTACTGATGACGGAAAAGGGAAATGCATGAACATCGTTGACCCCGCGGTTTTTGGACAATATGGCGTCTGGACTTTTGACTTTGAGCATCAACCTGCGAGCCTGGTGCGCGACTGCGTGCAGGAGGTAGAGGGCCGTGGTTGGCCGGCAATTTGGATACCCGAACTGTTGGGTCGTGACGCAATGAGCCACGCGGCGTATCTGCTTGCGAGTACCGAACGGATCCAGGTCATCAACGGTATCGCAAGCATTTGGCTGCGCAAGCCCGAAACCGCTAGGGGCGCAGCAATTTTGCTCGCCGACGCATATCCCGGCCGACACGTGCTGGGTCTGGGCTTCGCGGCGGGCCATCCAAACACAGCAAAAGCCCCTTTAGAGGCGATGGCTTCTTATCTCGACGCGATGGACCGCGCCGATACCGTCAACCCGCGGCCCGCCGTAAGCGAGCGGCGATTGCTGGCTGCCTACGGGCCGAAAATGCTAGCTCTGGCGCGGCACCGGACCAATGCGGCGCACACCTATCACGTGCCGGTCGATCACACCGCGCACGCACGAGAGATCCTCGGTCCCGACGCATTCCTGGGCGTCGAGCACGCAGTGTTGTTCGAGGAGAACCCCAACGTCGCCCGCGAAATCGCGCGAGCGCACATGCACGAGTACCTCACCACGCCATTCAACGTTGCCAAATTTTTGCGATCGGGATACACCGACGACGACATCGACAACGGCCGCGGAAGTGATCGGCTCATCGACGACCTCGTCTTTTGGGGAAGCCCGGAGACGATCGTGGCGAAGCTGCACGGCCATCTCGAAGCCGGCGCCAACCACGTCGCCATCCAGGTGATCGGGATAGAGCCCGGGAAAACTGCACTACCACAATGGCGGCTGCTGTCGGAGGCATTGCTCTAGCGGGGATCGACATCGGGAGGTCCTGGCGACAGACCCACCGAACGCAGCCCCCCGAGCAGAACCTCCGACCCCGGCGGCCAGTCGTGACGCGTGTAGGCAGTCACTTCACGCACAAGCGGTCGTCGACAGCGTCTGCTCAAATGCGAAGAGTTCTCCGGTACGACGTAGGTCGGCAAGATGGTGGGTCCAAGTCCCGCGCCCACGAGCTTGACGAGCGCCTCAACCTGGCCGCTGCGAACGACCGCGATCGGATCGAATCCGGCGTCGCGGCAGGCGGTCACGACGAGGCTGGCCAGGCCTGTCGACGCCTCGGGGAGTACCCATCGGCGCTGGGATAAATCAGCTAGGTCAACAGCACCGGGCGTATGGAGCGCGGGATCGTCGGGAGGGAACAGGACCACAAACTCCTCCCAGCCCAACGGTTCGACCGGACCGTCCCAATGCTGGGGCGGCGGACCGACGGCCAAATCACCTACCCCACCGCGAACCTGCTCCTCCATCAGGTCGTGATGACCAAATTCATACAGCTTCAGCGATATTCCCGGGTAGTCCACGACAACAGAGCCGATGGCTGCCGGAAGCAGACCCACGGAGATGGACAACAGGGTCGCAACCTCGAGTTCCGTGGACTGCAGGTCTTTTGCCATACGGGCCGCCCGGCGGGCCCGGTTTTCGGACAGGACTGCCGCTCGGGCCTCAGGCAGGAACGCTTTGCCGGCCGGCGTCAGCCGGATGCCACGCGGAAGACGCTCAAGCAACGGGACGCCGAGCTCTTTCTCCAACGACGCCAGTTGTTTGGACAGCGACGGTTGCGCCACGTACAAGCGGTTAGCTGCCTTGGTGATACTTCCCTCGTCGACGACGGTAATGAAATACTCGAATTGTCTGAGCGTCATGTGGTGCTTTCGTTAAGGTGATGATCCAGGCCGGACGCGGAATTGGCGTCAACGTTGTCACCGCGCGCACGGCAGGTCAATGCGAGGGTCTGCTCCCGGTTTGGTTGACTCCTGACCTGTGAGGATTCGTCGTTGCTGGAAGGATCAACCTCGTGCCGAAGCCGTTTCCCGCCGAGTTCCGAGCCGATGTCATCGCCGTGGCCCGCAAGGGTGGGGCGCCGTTGCGCCAGATTGCGCAGGACTTCGGGATCTCGGAGGCCTGCCTGCATCGCTGGCTCAAGATCGCCGACCGCGAGGACGGGGCCAATCGGCCGGCGTCTGCGGCGGTCTCTGGTGGTGTGTCGGCGCAGCTGCGCGAGGCGCATAAGCGGATCAAGCTCCTTGAGCAGGAAGCCGAAGTGATGCGCCGCGCGGTCGGTTACCTGTCCCGGGATGCTAACCCAAAATGATGTACCCGCTGGTCCTCGACCTTGCCGCTGACGGCGTGCCCGTCACGGTGGCCTGCCGGGTCCTGGGATTTTCCACTCTGGCATTCTACGACGGCGCAAAGCGCCTGTATCACAGCGGGATTGGGATGATGCACACCTGATCAACGCTGCCCGCGACATCCATGCCGACGGCCCCGCATTCGGCTACCGATTCATCGCCGACGAACTTCCCGGGCGAGGGATCTCCGCCGGGGAGAACCGTGTCGCCCGGTTGTGTTCCCAAGAGCGCATCTGGTCGATCTTCGCCAAGAAACGTGGCCTGAACCGTCGATCGGGGCCACCGGTCCATGACGACCTCGTGCAGCGTCAGTTCAGCGCCCAGGCCTCCAACCAGGTCTGGCTGGCCGACATCACCGAACATCGCACCGATGAAGGCAAGCTCTACCTCTGCGCCATCAAGGACGTCTATTCCAACCGGATCGTGGGATACTCGATGGACTCGCGAATGAAGTCCTCGCTGGCAGTGGCTGCCCTGGATCAAGCTGTGGGGCTGCGTTCACCTGCCGCGACGATCGTTCATTCGGACAGGGGTAGTCAAGCTGGATTCAACTGATCGTCGCAACGCCTCGATTTCGGAGGTGTGCGGTGGGTTATGGGAAGCGACAAATTGAGGTTCGTGGCTATCGAAGGCAGATTCCCTCACCGGGGCGGCCGACGGTGGCCTGGCGCCAGGACCGGGTCCGGTTCTGGGAGGCTATTGCCGCGGGGGTGATGACGGAGGACGCCGCGGCAGCCGCGGGCGTGTCATCTCCGGTCGGGTTTCGGTGGTTCCGTCACGCTGGCGGTGTGAATCCATGCTTGCCAGTGAATGTTTCGGGCCGTTATCTGTCATCGGGTGAGCGCGAAGACATCGCCTTGTGGCGCGCTCAGGGTGCCGGTGTGCGCGATATCGCCCGCCGGCTCGGCCGTGCGGCCTCGACGATCTCGCGGGAATTGCGGCGCAACGCCTCCACGCGCACCTACCGGCTTGATGACAAAGCCTCGATCGCTCAATGGCACGCTGAACGGCGGGCACGGCGTCCCAAAACGGCCAAGCTGGTCGCCAACGACCGGCTGCGCCGCTACGTCCAGGACAAGCTCTCCGGGGTCGTACGCGGCCCCGACGGCCGAACCTTCACCGGTCCTGCCGGCGGGAAATGGAACGGACGCAACAAACTCACCGCGGAGATCAGGGCTGGAGCCCGGAGCAGATCGCCCGCCGGTTGCGCGTGGATTTCCCCGATGATGAGACCAT
>NZ_LZKC01000058.1:0-1873 GCF_001672685.1 Mycobacterium sp. E2462 | reverse complement strand
GCCAGGCCGTCGCCGACCTCGCCGATCTGGCCTCGGGCGCGGAATCGCTTGACGCGGGCCCGCAGGGCATGGTCCTCGTCGGCTCGGGCGTCGACATCCCGCTCATCAAACCGGTGGTGGAGTCCGCCACCTCGTTGCAGCTGTGGGTGCCCGACGAGCCCGAGATGGCGCTGGCTCGGGGCGCGGCGTTGGCGTCCGCGCACGCGCCGCTGTTCGCGTCGTCCACAGCCGCGCTGGCCTACGCGCAAGACCCGGGAACGGGCGAGTTCGCCCCGTGGGCCTTCGCAGCCACTCCCGTGGACACGGGTAACGCGCGGCCGAACGTCGCCTACAGCGCCGTCCCGGATGAGGACGCCGACGCCCAGACCGTCATCGGGCTGGACCCGGACGCGCAGCGCCGCAGATCCATCCTGTTGGTGAGCAGCACGCTGGCCGTCGTCTTCATCGCCGCCGTGGTGGCGCTGGAGATCGCGCTGGCGATCAGCATCCGGCCCACGGTCGCGCTGCGTCCCAGCCCAAACGAGAACATCGTCGCGCCGGCCGTGCCCCAACCGGCGCCGCTCGCGCCGGCACGGCCGCAGCTGTCGGCGCCGAGGCCGCTGGCCGCGCCGCACCCGTTGAACCCGCCTGTCGCCGCCCCGGTGCCCGCGGCGCCGCCGGTTCCCGTCCCGGTGCCCCTGGTGCCCCCGCCGGTGTTCGTACCGGCACCACACGTGCCGCTCGTGCGGCCCCCGGTGCCCGGCTTCGGGGGCGGTCACGGCCCGCTCGGTGGGCGCGGTCCGTTCGGCGGGTTCGGGGGCGGTCACGGCCCCCTCGGCGGGCGGGGCCCTTTCGGGGGGCCCTTCGGCGGGGGTCACGGCCCATTCGGCGGCGGCCACGGCCCGTTCGGCGGCTTCGGGGGAGGCCATGGCCCATTCGGTGGCGGCCACGGGTTCGGTGGTTTCGGCGGCGGCCACGGCTTCGGCCACCGATAGCCACTTCAGCGAGATTGACTTAGGGGAAATGCGGTGGAAGTCGTACTTGGCGTGTCGGTAGCGCCCGAGAGCGTTCGCCTGGTGCTCGTCGAGGGTATCGGCGCCGGCGGGGTGAGCGTCGATCACCGCGCCTTCGAGGTCGGCGGCGACTCCTCGGCCCGCGCCGCGGCGGAACAGGTCGTCGCGGCTATCGAGGGGACGCGGGACAGCGCGGCCCAGGGGGGATATCGCCTCGCCTCGAGCGGCGTGACTTGCACCGACCCGGCCCGCGCGGCAGCCCTACGAGACGCGCTGTCGGCCCGAAGCATGGGCAACGTCGTGCTGGTCTCGGCCGTCACGGCCGCCGCCGCGCTGGCCCAGGCGGTCGGCAGCGCCACCAACTGGGCGCGGACCGCGCTGCTGCTCGTCGAGCCGGGCACCGCGACGCTGGCCCTCGTCGACACCCGCAACGGTTCGGTCACCGGCGCCCGCCGGTACCCGCTGCCCGACGGAGACGACGCCGCCCTGGCCCGGCTGGCGACGGTGGTCTCGGGCACCGAATCGCTGGACGTCCGACCGGACGGTGTCTTGCTGGTCGGTTGCGAGGTGGACATCCCGACGATCAAGCCGACGCTGGACGCGGCGACGTCACTGTCGGTGATGACGCCCGAAGAGCCGGACATGGCACTGGCGCGTGGCGCGTCGCTGGCCGCGGCGAACGCCCGGCTGGGCGCGCCCCGCACACTCGCCATGCCGTCCGCCCGGTTCGACCCCACCGCCGCACCGCAGCGCGCCTACAGCACCGCCGACGCGGACGCACCGACGGGCTCCAACGTCGAAGCGGACGCGCCGCAGGCGGCCGATGCCCGCGGGCCGCGGGGCCGCCGAACGGTGCTGGCCGTCGCGGCGGTGACGCTCGT
>NZ_LZKC01000057.1:0-13315 GCF_001672685.1 Mycobacterium sp. E2462 | reverse complement strand
GGACGCGCGGATGACGACGGGCGGCGGGCCTACCGTCGGGCCATGCGAACGGAACTTCCCGCCGAGCGGCTGCAGCGCCGGCTCGGCGCCGAGCCGGACCTCGACGTCCGGTCCGCGGCCCCCGACCCGGCACCCGGTGACGGTGATGACCCCGCGTCCGAGGACGAAGGAGACGACCAGGATTCGCTGCTGCCGCGGTGGCTTCCGGAAGTGTCCGACGGCCGCGGCTGGGCGGCGCGGTTGCGCGCCGACCCGGGGCGGGCGGGCGCCATCGGGCTGGCGATCGTCGCCGCGCTCGCCGTGCTGGTGACGGTCTTCACGGTGCTGCGGGACCGGCCGGCGCCGGTGATGTCAGCCAAGCTGCCGCCGGTGGAGAAGGCGTCGACGGCCGGCCCGCGCCCGTCGCCCAGCGCCGGACCGGCCGCCCCGGACCGGCCGGTGGTGGTCAGCGTGGTCGGCCTGGTGCACAGCCCCGGCCTGGTCACCCTGGCGCCCGGCGCGCGCATCGCCGACGCCCTGCAGGCCGCCGGCGGCGCCGTCACCGGCGCGGACACCATCGGGCTGAACATGGCCCGCCCGCTCGACGACGGCGAGCAGATCGTGGTCGGCGTGGCCCCCGCGCCCGGACAGCCGGCCGGGCTCGGCAGCTCCGTAGCCTCCGGACCCGCATCCAACCGCACGCCCACGCACGCGCCGCCGAGCACCGCGCCGGGGTCGGGCCCCGCGAAGGCCAAGCCGGGGGAGGCGGTTGACCTGAACACCGCCACCGTGGCGCAGCTGGACGCGCTGCCCGGCGTGGGACCGGTCACCGCCGCGGCGATCGTGGCGTGGCGGCAGACCAACGGCAAGTTCACCAGCGTCGACCAGCTCGCCGACGTCGACGGCATCGGCCCCGCGCGGCTGGAGAAGCTGCGCGCCCTGGTCCGTGTCTGATCGCGATGTCCCCGACCGGGTCTGGCGCCTCACCCGTGGCGCCGGTCGACGTGCGCCTGGTGCCGGCCGCGCTGACCTGTTGGGTCGTCACCGCCGCCGGCATCCGCTGGCCGGTGGGCCGGACCCTGGCGTGGTGCTGCCTCGTCCTGGCGGCGCTGGCCGGTGCGTGGGCATGGCACGACGCGCGCCGGCCGGGGGCGGGCGGGCGGTGGGCGGCGATCAGCGCGGGGCTGGTCGCGATCGGTGTGGTGGGCGCCGGCTTCAGCATGGCGATCGCGCTGCGGGCCGACGCGGTGAGCCACCATGCGATCACCGCCGAGTACGGCCAGGCCGTACCGGTGACGCTGACCCCTACCGAGAGCGCGGCGCCGGTGGGGCGGGGCCGCCTCATGTTCAGGGCCAGCCTGCAGCGGGTGCGCGACGCCCGAATGTCGGGCCGGGTGGTCGTTTTCGCCCGCGCCCCGGACTTCGGCACCGACGAGGTGATGGTCGGCCGACCGCTGCGGTTCACCGCCCGGATCGGCCGGCCCAGCCGCCATGACCTGACGGTGGCCCAGCTCACCGCGACGGGCCGGCCCACCGCCGGCACCGCGGCGCCGGTGCAGCGGGCCGCGCACGCCGTCCGAACCCGGTTCGCCGCCGCCGTCCGCGCCGTCCTGCCGGCCGAGCAGGCCGCGTTGCTGCCGGCGCTGGTGCTCGGCGACACCTCCGCCGTCGACGCCGCCACCGGCCGCGACTTCCGCGCGGCCGGGATGACCCACTTGATGGCGGTGTCGGGCGCCAACGTGACGATCGTGTGCGGGGCCGTGCTGTTCTCGGCCCGGTTACTCGGCCCGCGGCCCGCGGTCGTGCTCGCCGCGCTGGCGCTGGCGGCGTTCGTTGTCGTTGTGCAGCCGTCGGCCAGCGTCCTGCGGGCGGCCGTCATGGGCGCCGTCGCGTTGGCGGGCATGCTCACGTCGCGGCGGCGGCAGGCCGTCCCCGCCCTGTGCGCGACGGTGCTGCTGTTGCTGGCCGTCGCCCCGCAGTTGGCCGTCGACGTGGGCTTTGCGCTGTCGGTGGCCGCGACGGCCGCGCTGATCGTCGTCGCGCCCGCCTGGTCGCGGCGCCTCGTCACCCGCGGCTTACCGAAACCGCTGGCCGACGCGCTCGCCGTCGCCTGCGCCGCCCAGGTGGTGACCGCGCCGCTGGTGGCCGGCATCTCCGGACGCTTCTCCGTGGTGGCGGCCGGCGCCAACCTGGCCGCCGCGCCCGTGATCGCGCCGATCACGGTGCTGGGCACCGCGGCGGCGGCGCTGTGCCCGTTCTGGCCGGGCGGGGCGGCGGCGTTGATCCGCTTCACCGGCCCGGAGCTGTGGTGGGTGCGCGGGGTCGCCCGATGGGCGGCCGGGGTGCCGGCCGCGACGCTGCCCGTGCCGCCCGGCGCGGCCGGGGTGCTGCTGGTCGGCGCGCTGACCGTGCTGCTCGCCGCGGCCACCCGCCTGCTGTGGTCCCGGCGGTGGTATCGCCGCGCCGTCGCGACCGCCGCGGTGGTCGCCGCGCTCTGCCCACCGGCTTGGTCGTTGGCCGCGCTGCTCGATCCGGCCCGCGTCTGAGGCGGTCCGGGCAGCAGCCGGTTCGGCCGAGTCGGTGGGCCGTGACACCATCGTGGGGTGAGCGAGCTTGCGCCGTTGCACCTGGTCCTGGGAGACGAGGAATTGCTGGTCGAACGGGCGGTGTCCGAGGTGTTGCGGTCGGCGGCGCGCCACGGCGGCGGTGACCTCGGCACCAACAATGTGCCGGTCAACCGGATGCGGGCCGGCGACGTCAGCACCTACGAGCTTGCCGAACTGCTGAGCCCGTCGCTGTTCGCCGACGAGCGCATCGTCGTCCTGGAGGCCGCCGCCGAGGCGGGCAAGGACGCCGTTGCGATGATCGTCGACGCCGCGAAGGACCTGCCGTCCGGCACGGTCCTGGTCGTGGTCCACTCCGGTGGCGGGCGCGCCAAGGCCATGGCCGGCGAGCTGCAGAAGTTGGGCGCCGTCGTGCATCCGTGCGCGCGGGTCACCAAGGCCTCCGAGCGCGTCGACTTCGTCCGCAAGGAGTTCCGCGCGCTGCGGGTCAAGGTTGACGAGGAGACGGTGACCGCCCTGCTCGACGCCGTCGGCTCCGATCTGCGGGAACTCGCCTCGGCGTGCTCCCAGCTGGTGGCGGACACCGGCGGGGCGGTCGACGCCGCCGCCGTCCGGCGCTATCACAGCGGCAAGGCCGAGGTGAAGGGGTTCGACATCGCCGACAAGGCGGTCGCCGGGGACGTCGCCGGGGCCACCGAGGCGCTGCGCTGGGCGATGCTGCGCGGCGAGCCGCTGGTGGTGCTGGCCGACGCCCTGGCCGAGGCGATACACACCATCGGCCGGGTCGGCCCGCTCTCGGGGGATCCGTACCGGCTGGCCTCGCAACTGGGGATGCCGCCGTGGCGGGTGCAGAAGGCCCAGAAGCAGGCCCGCTTCTGGTCGCGGGAATCGGTGGCGAGCGCGATGAAAGTGGTGGCGGCGCTCAACGCCAACGTCAAGGGAGCCGTGGTGGACGCCGACTACGCGCTGGAATCCGCGGTCCGGCAGGTCGCCGAGTTGGCCGCCCACCGCACTCGGTGAGCGGCCGAGGGCAACCTCAGAGCTTGTTGAGGGCCTGCGCCAACGCCGACTTCTTGTTGGCGGCCTGGTTCTTGTGAATGACGCCCTTGCTGGCCGCCTTGTCCAGCTTGCGGTTGGTGGACACCAGCAGCTCGGCGGCCTTGTCCTTGTCCCCGGAATGGGCGGCCTCGCGGAACGCGCGAACGGCCGTCCGCAGCGACGACTTCACCGACTTGTTGCGCAGGCGGGCGCGCTCGTTGGTGCGGTTGCGCTTCTGCTGCGACTTGATGTTGGCCACGCTGGAGTTCCTTCTTCGGTCAAATTTGGTCAGGCATCGGGGTCACGCTCAGGTATGGCGCTGGAAATCACCACAGCGACTGCCCAGGTTAGCAGTCGGTTACGTTTTCTCCCAAAAGGGGAACACGGCGGTTGCCATGTCGTCGACCTGAGGCAGCATCTGAACAGTGAGTCTTACCAACCAGCTTGAGGAAACCGAGCGGGGGCTTCGGGCTGCGCGTTCTGAGCGCATCTTCGGCGGCTACAACGGGGCGGCGGACGCCTACGCCCTCGCTTTCGACGAGATGTTCGACGCCCAGGGCGCCGTGCGCGGTCCGTACAAGGGGATCTACGCCGAGCTCGCACCGTCGGACGCCTCCGAGCTGGAGGCCCGCGCCGAGGCGCTGGCCCGCGCGTTCATCGACCAGGGCATCACGTTCTCCCTGTCGGGCCAGGAGCGGCCGTTCCCGCTGGACCTGGTGCCCCGGGTCATCTCCGCGGCCGAATGGAACCGGCTCGAGCGCGGCATCGTCCAACGTGTCAAAGCCCTCGAGCTGTACCTCGACGACATCTACGGCGACCAGGAAATCCTCAACGACGGTGTCATCCCGCGCCGCCTGATCACATCGTGCGAGCATTTCCACCGCCAGGCCGTCGGCATCGTCCCGCCCAACGGTGTGCGCATCCACGTCGCCGGCATCGACCTCATCAAGGACGAAAAGGGTGTCTGGCGGGTCCTCGAGGACAACCTGCGCTCCCCGTCGGGGGTGTCCTATGTCATGGAGAACCGGCGCACCATGGCGCGCGTCTTCCCCAACCTGTTCGCCAGCCACCGGGTCCGCGCGGTCGACGACTACGCGTCGCACCTGCTACGGGCCCTGCGCAACTCGGCGGCCACCAACGAGGCCGACCCGACCGTGGTGGTGCTGACCCCGGGGGTCTACAACTCGGCGTACTTCGAGCATTCGCTGCTGGCCCGCCAGATGGGCGTCGAGCTGGTCGAAGGCCGCGACATGTTCTGCCGCGACAACCAGGTCTACATGCGCACCACCGAGGGGGAGCGGCAGGTCGACGTCATCTATCGGCGCATCGACGACGCGTTCCTGGACCCGCTGCAGTTCCGGGCCGATTCGGTGCTGGGGGTGGCAGGCCTGGTCAACGCCGCCCGCGCCGGCAACGTGGTCATCTCCAGCTCCATCGGCAACGGGGTGGGCGACGACAAGCTGGTCTACACCTACGTGCCCACCATGATCGAGTACTACCTGGGCGAGAAGCCGCTGCTGGCCAACGTCGAGACGTACCGCTGCTGGCTGGAGGACGAACGCGAAGAGGTGCTCGACCGCATCGACGAGCTGGTGCTCAAGCCGGTCGAGGGGTCCGGCGGCTACGGCATCGTGTTCGGCCCCGACGCCTCCGAGAAGGAGCTCGCCGCCGTCGCCAAGAAGGTGCGCGACGACCCGCGGAGCTGGATCGCGCAGCCCATGATGGAGCTGTCGACCGTGCCGACGCAGATCGGCAGCGAGTTGGCGCCGCGCTACGTCGACCTGCGGCCGTTCGCGGTGAACGACGGCGAGGACGTGTGGGTTCTACCCGGCGGGCTGACCCGCGTGGCGTTGGTCGAGGGCTCGCGGGTGGTCAACTCCAGCCAGGGCGGCGGCTCGAAGGACACCTGGGTACTGGCCCCGCGCGCGGCGGCCGGCGACCGCGAACTCGGCGCCGCCGAGGTGGTGCGGTCGCTGCCCACCTCGATGGCCGAACCCGAGCCCGAGGAGCCGGTGCGGTCGTCGCACCAGCAGCCGCTGCAGGCCGAGCAGCCGCAGGACGACCCGAAACAAAAGCGCCGCCAGCGTCAGCAACAACAGCAGCGCCAACAACAGCAAGGCCAACAACAAAGGCAACAGCAACGACAACGGCAGAGGCAGGTCCGCTGATGCTGGCCCGAAACGCCGAGGCGCTGTTCTGGATTGGCCGCTACGTGGAGCGCGCGGACGACACCGCGCGCATCCTGGACGTGGTTTTGCACCAACTGCTCGAAGACTCCAGCGTCGACCCGGACCAGGCGTCGCGGCTGCTGCTGCGGGTGCTCGGCATCGAACCCCCCGACCACCACTTGGACGTCTGGTCGCTGACCGACCTGGTCGCCTACAACACCAACACCCGCGGCGGCAGCTCGATCGTCGACGCGATCACGGCGGCCCGTGAGAACGCCAAGTCCGCCCGCGAGGTGACGTCCAGCGAGATCTGGGAATGCCTGAACACCACCTACAATGCGCTACCCGAACGGGAGCGGGCCGCCAAACGCCTTGGGCCGCACGAGTTTCTGTCATTCATCGAGGGTCGCGCGGCGATGTTCGCCGGCCTGGCCGACTCGACGCTGTCGCGCGACGACGGCTACCGGTTCATGGTGCTGGGCCGCGCGATCGAGCGCGTCGACATGACCGTGCGGCTGCTGCTCTCCCGGGTGGGGGACAGCGCGTCGTCCCCGGCCTGGGTGACCCTGCTGCGCTCGGCGGGGGCGCACGACACCTACCTGCGCACCTACCGCGGCGTGTTGGACGCGGCCCGGGTGGTCGAATTCATGTTGCTGGACAGGCTGTTTCCGCGCTCGGTGTTCTACTCGCTGCGGCTGGCCGAACACAACCTCGAAGAGCTCCTGCACAACCGGCCCAGCCGGATCGGCGCGACGGCCGAGGCGCAGCGGCTGCTCGGGCAGGCGCGCAGCGAGCTCGAATTCGTCCACCCTGGCGTGCTGCTGGAGTCGTTGGAGAGCCGCCTGGCCGGCCTGCAGCGCACTTGCCGCGACGTCGGGGAAGCGTTGTCGCTCCAGTACTTTCACGTCACGCCCTGGGTGGCGTGGTCGGACGCCACCCGCCGCACCCCGCTGGCCGCCGGAAAGGCGGACGCCTGATGTGGAGATTGCGGGTCGTGCACACCACCGGCTACGCCTACCAGTCGCCGGTGACCGCGTCCTACAACGAGGCCCGGCTGACGCCCCGCTCGACCGGCCGGCAAAACGTCGTCCTGAACCGCGTCGAGACCATTCCCGCCACCCGGTCGTATCGCTACGTCGATTACTGGGGCACCGCGGTGACGGCGTTCGACCTGCACGCGCCGCACACCGACCTCACGGTGATGTCGTCCTCCGTCGTGGAGACCGAGCGGCCCGAGCCGGTGCAGGCCGACATCGGGTGGGACGAATTGCGCACCGACGCCGTCATCGATCGCTATGACGAGCTGTTGCGACCCACCGAGCACACGCCGGCCAGCAAGCGGGTCGTCTCGGTGGCCAAGAAACTGACCAAGAGTTGCCAGCCGGCCGAAGCGGTTGTGGCCGTGGCCAATTGGGTCCGCAACGAGCTCGAATACCTGCCGGGCACCACCAGCGTGCACTCATCAGGCCTGGACGCGCTGAAGGCCGGCAAGGGTGTGTGCCAGGACTTCGTGCACCTATCGCTGATGTTGTTGCGCGCCAGCGGAATTCCGTCCCGTTACGTGTCCGGATACCTGCACCCCAAGGCCGACGCGGTCGTCGGGGACACCGTCGACGGGCGCAGCCACGCCTGGATCGAGGCGTGGACGGGTGAGTGGTGGAGCTATGACCCGACCAACGCCACCACGATCACCGAGCAGTACGTCAGCGTCGGCGAGGGCCGCGACTACGCCGACGTGTCCCCGCTGAAAGGCATCTACTCCGGTGAGGGCGCGACCGACCTCGACGTGATCGTGGAGGTCACCCGGCTGGCGTAGCCGCGCTCTGCGGGCGCGCCTCGACCTGCACGCGGTGCAGGTCGTCGCCGAGTTCGACGCGGCCGTCGAAGGCGGTGGCCGCCAGCGCGCGCCACTGGTCCTCCTGGCCCGGAACCAGCGCCGGCACGTAATGGGTCAGGACGAGCGTGCCTACGCCCGCGCGGGCGGCGGTGGCGGCCGCCTCCTCGACCGAGGAGTGGTAGTCGCAGATGTCGCGCAGCCGCTGCTGGGGGATGGCGGAGATCAGGTCCTTGCGGACGACGGTGTGCACCAACGCGCCGGCACCGGCGGCCAGCCGGTCCAGCCCGGCGCAGGGGACGGTGTCGCCGGCCAGCACCGCCGACGCCTCGCCGTGCTCGACGCGGAACCCGAGCGTGGGGGCCACCGGTCGGTGATCGGTCGGGCCGACCCGAATCGTCACGCCGTCGCGGTCCCAAACCGGCCCCTCGGTGTGTTCGTGGACCTGCACCGCCGGCGGCCCGGTCAGGTCGGCGTGGTGTGCCAGCCGGTAACCGATGTCGTGGCGAAACGCCTCGAGCGTGGCCTGCACCGCCTCGGCGGTGCCGGGCGGGCCGATGATCGGCAACGGCGCGGGGTCGGGCGTGAACGTGCTGATCCACCGCGTGATGAGGACGTCGCCCAGGTCGCCGATGTGGTCGCTGTGCAGATGGGTGAGCAGCAGCGCCGACAGGCCGGCCGCGCCCACGCCGACCGCGGCCGCGCGCTGCAGCACACCGCGGCCGCAGTCCACCAGGAACACCTGGCCACCCGCTCGGACGAGCGTCGACGGCCCGGCGCGGCGCGGATCGGGAATGGGGCTTCCGGTGCCCAGCAAAACGATCTCGATCATGGCCCTCATCTTGCAGCCGGGGCCGCTGCCGTGTCTCGGGATCGGCGCCGCCCGGCCGCACGCGATCGGGCCGCTCCCATCGATGGCTTTTGCGCCGACGTGCTTAGCCGTAGCCTGGTGTGAAGCGGATCACATCGAGGAGGCCTGATGCGGATTTCGGACGTCTTGCGAAACAAGGGCGCCGCGGTGGCGACCGTCTCCCCGGACGCGACGGTCAGCGAGCTGCTCGCGGGCCTCGCCGAGCGCAACATCGGCGCCATGGTCGTGGTCGGCGCCGAGGGGGTCGTCGGCATCGCCTCGGAGCGCGACGTCGTGCGCCAACTGCACGCCCAAGGCCCCGACGTCCTGAACCGCCCGGTGTCGCACATCATGACGACCATGGTCGCGACCTGCACCAAGTCCGACACCGTCGACTCGCTGAGCGCGCTGATGACCAACAACCGGGTGCGGCACGTGCCGGTGCTCGACGGCACGGAGCTGATCGGCATCGTCAGCATCGGCGACGTCGTGAAGACCCGCATGGAGGAACTCGAGGCCGAGCAGCAACAGCTGCACTCCTACATCACGCAAGGCTGACGGCCCGACTCCTCCTCACCGCGCTCCCGCGCGGCGTTCAGCTCCACGAATAGTCCGCGCGCAGCCGCGCGGCGTTCAGCTCCACGAATAGTCCGCGCGCAGCCGCGCGGCCACGACGTCGAAGACCTCGCGGTCCAGGATGGCGCCCTCACGGCGAATGCCCTCCTCGGGCACGTCGAGCACCCGGTCCAGCCGGACCCAGCTCTGCCTGCCCTCGTAGTCCCACGCGCCCGCGCCGATGCCGACCCAGTCGCGCTCGCCGGCGTGGCGTTCCTGGCTGGACAGCATCAGTCCCAGCAGCACACTGCGCTCCCGGCCGACCACCAGCACCGGGCGGTCCTTGCCCTGGCTCGGGTCGTCCTCGTAGGCGACCCACGTCCACACGATCTCGCCCGGATCCGCGCGGCCGTCCAGGCTCGGCGCGTAGATCAGCTTGCGCGCCCGGTGCGCGGTCGGGGAGCTGGCGCTGGTGACCGGGCGGCCCGCGGCGATCTCGGCCGCCGGCTGCGGCGTGGCGGCGGCGATGACGTTCGCGGTGATCTTCACGGCGTGCTGCAGCTCGCGCAACACCGTCTGCGAGGTTTGGACGTGCCGCGCGAGCCGCGGAGAACCACTGACGGCATTGAACACCAGGCTCTCGGCGAACCGCTGGAACGTCTTCCACTGCGATTTCCGGGCAGACGCCATACACGCAGTTTAGACGTCGGCGGCCGGGTGCCACGGCGTCCAAGTAGGTTCGCGCGGGCCTGCATGGATACCCTGGAGGTTGCCGAGTTCGGCCGCTCGAACGCCCCTACACCAGGAGATTCCCATCAGCAGTTTCGCCGACAAGACCTTCACCGCGCCGGCGCAGATTCGGAATTTCTGCATCATCGCCCACATCGATCACGGCAAGTCCACGCTGGCGGACCGGATGCTGCAGCTGACCGGCGTCGTCGACGAGCGGTCGATGCGCGCCCAATACCTCGACCGGATGGACATCGAGCGCGAGCGCGGCATCACCATCAAGGCGCAGAACGTGCGGCTGCCCTGGAAGGTCGGCGACGAACAGTTCGTGCTGCACCTGATCGACACCCCCGGGCACGTCGACTTCACCTACGAGGTGTCCCGCGCGCTGGAGGCGTGCGAGGGCGCGGTGCTGCTGGTCGACGCCGCGCAGGGCATCGAGGCGCAGACGCTGGCCAACCTGTACCTGGCGCTGGACCGCGACCTGACCATCATCCCGGTGCTCAACAAGATCGACCTGCCCGCCGCCGACCCCGACCGCTACGCCGGCGAACTCGCCCACATCATCGGCTGCGAACCCGACGACGTGCTGCGGGTGTCCGGCAAGACCGGCGAGGGGGTGGCGGCGCTGCTCGACGAGGTGGTCCGGCAGGTGCCGGCGCCCCAGGGCGACGCCGACGCGCCGACGCGGGCGATGATCTTCGACTCGGTGTATGACATCTATCGCGGCGTGGTCACCTACGTCCGGGTGGTCGACGGCAAGATCACGCCGCGCGAGCGCATCGCGATGATGTCCACCGGCGCCACCCACGAGCTGCTCGAGGTCGGCATCGTCTCGCCCGAGCCGAAGGCCAGCGACGGCCTGGGCGTGGGCGAGGTGGGCTACCTGATCACCGGCGTGAAGGACGTCCGCCAGTCGAAGGTCGGTGACACCGTGACGACGGCCCGGCACGGGGCCAAGGAGGCGCTCACCGGGTACCGCGAGCCCAAGCCGATGGTGTACTCCGGCCTGTACCCCGTCGACGGGTCCGACTACCCGAACCTGCGCGACGCCCTGGACAAGCTGCAGCTCAACGACGCCGCCCTCACCTACGAGCCGGAGACCTCGGTCGCGCTGGGTTTCGGCTTCCGCTGCGGGTTTCTCGGCCTGCTGCACATGGAGATCACCCGTGAGCGGCTCGAGCGCGAGTTCGACCTGGACCTGATCTCCACGTCGCCGAACGTGGTGTACCGGGTGATCAAGGACGACGGCACCGAGATCCGGGTCACCAACCCGTCCGACTGGCCCGAAGGCAAGATCGGCACGGTCTTCGAGCCGGTCGTCAAGACGACCATCATCGCGCCCAGCGAGTTCATCGGCACCATCATGGAGCTGTGCCAGGCGCGTCGCGGCGAGTTGGGCGGCATGGACTACCTGTCGCCGGAGCGGGTCGAGCTGCGCTACACGCTGCCGCTGGGCGAGATCATCTTCGACTTCTTCGATTCCCTGAAGTCGCGTACCCGGGGCTACGCCAGCCTGGACTACGAGGAGGCCGGCGAGCAGGAGGCGTCGCTGGTCAAGGTCGACATCCTGTTGCAGGGCGAGCCGGTCGACGCGTTCAGCGCGATCGTGCACAAGGACGGCGCGGCGGCCTACGGCAACAAGATGACCACCAAGCTCAAGGAGCTGATTCCGCGCCAGCAATTCGAGGTGCCGGTGCAGGCCGCGATCGGATCGAAAATCATTGCGCGCGAGAACATTCGGGCGATCCGCAAGGATGTGCTGTCCAAGTGCTACGGCGGCGACATCACCCGCAAGCGCAAACTGCTCGAGAAGCAAAAAGAGGGCAAGAAGCGGATGAAGACCATTGGCCGGGTGGACGTCCCGCAGGAGGCCTTCGTCGCGGCGCTGTCCGCCGACGCCGCGGGGGACAAGGGCAAGAAGTGATCAACCGCCGCTGCGCCGTCGTGGTGTTGACGGTGCTGCTGGCGACTGGCTGCGCGAAGACCGTCGACGGCGCGGCCCGGCCCGCGTCGAATCCCATACCAACGCACGACAAGCAGCTGCTCCTCGACGGCGAGACGCTGGGCAATCTGCTGGCTCAGCCGTTCAAAAAACATCCGACGTGGGGGCCGCACCACGGCGGGCGGGAGAAGTTGGGCACCAACCAGGACAACGCGACGCCCGCCCAGTGCATCGGGGTGGCGTTCGCGTCGGCGGCGATCGCCTACGCGTCCGTACCGGTGCTGGAGGTCGAGACCGTCATGTGGGCGGCCCCGTATCAACCCGTCAGGGTCGATGACGTCCAAGAGGGGGTGGTGTCGCTTCCCACCCCGCAAGACGCCGCCGCCGCGTTCGCGAAGTTCGCCGCGCAATGGCAGGCGTGCGACGGCACCACCGTGACGTCGGAGTACGTCAAGCCCCACGGCGTGCGCGCCATATCCGATGTCCGCGTGGCTGATTCGGTGGTCGCGGCAAGCGTCCTGGGATCGTCCGGTCCTCAGGCCGTCGACTACCCGCAACCGGTTGCGCGTGCCCTCGGCGTCCGGGGCAACCATCTCGTGGAGGTTGCGGTGGAGTTCATCGGTAACGGCGACCCCGCGAACCAGGGCAATGCCGACATGAAAACCAGCGGAATCCAGATCGCGCACGCCATCATGGACAGGTTGGCGGTGAGCTGATGCAACCCGACGTGCTGGCGAGGGGGAGACGATGCGCGTGGTGAAGACGGTGGCGGCGCTGGCGGTGGTCGCCGCGTCGGCGGTGGGTTGTGGGGTGGCGGTGAGCGGCACGGCGGTACCGGCCCCGAACCTGAAACCGCGGCCGCTGTTCGGCGCGACGGTTCAGCGGGTCCTGCTCGACAACGTCGACCTGTCGCGACTCTTCGCACAGACCTTCGTCACCCGGGAGGGCGCCGACGTCGGCGGACCGGACAAGCTGTACGACGTCCTGCGGTCGCAGGACGGGTGCCTGGGCGTGACGGCGATGCTGCAGAAGAGCGTCTACCAGTCCGCGGATGTCCGGGACCTCGCGGCCGAGGAGTGGTGGAACAACGGCGATCCGGCGCAGGTGGTCGGCGTGATGGAGGGCGTGGTGACGCTGCCGTCGGCCGCGCAGGCGCAGCAGATGTTCGCGCAGTTCTCCCAGCAGTGGCAGCGGTGCAACGGCATGACGACGTCCGAGCAGAGCGGTCCGGTCAACACGACCAACGCCATCAGCGACGTCCGCCTCGCCGATCCGTCCGTCATCGCGGCAACCAAGCTCGCCTCGTCGGTCATACCCAATCTCCCGCCGCTGCGGCCCTCGCCGGAGGCGCGGGCGCTGGGCGTCCGGTCGAACTGCCTGGTCGACGTCGAGGTCGTCTTCTTCAACGGTCGGCGACCCTCCGACCCGGGGACGGCCGACCTCTCTACCAGCGCCGTCGAGGTCGCGCACGCGATGATGGACAAGGTCACAGCGCTGGGCTGAGCGGGAATGATCGCGGTGGGGGCGCAGTTGCGCTGTACAGCAACCGAATCCTTCGACGAAGGGCGATCCCACACCAGCGCTGTCGGATCGCGGACCCGACGACCAGAGTCAGCGCGCTGGGCTGGCGCAGCTGACCGGCAGCTGAAACAT
>NZ_LZKC01000056.1:0-823 GCF_001672685.1 Mycobacterium sp. E2462 | reverse complement strand
GACCGCGCCGCCAAGTACCGCGCGCTGCTGGCCGAGCGCAGCCCCCTGTACCGGCGGGTGGCCAGCATCCGCGTCGACACCAACCGCCGCAACCCGGGAGCCGTGGTCCGCCACATCGTCGCCCGGTTGCAAGCCACCGCCGGAGCCGCCACGTGAGCACCCCACCGGTCACCGTCGAGGTGGCCGTTGACCCGCCCTACCCGGTGATCATCGGCACCGGCCTGCTCGACGAGCTGGACCGGCTGCTCGCCGGCCGCCACCGGGTGGCCATCGTGCATCAGCCGCTGCTGACCGACACCGCCGAGGCGATGCGAATCCGGTTGTCCGACAAGGGCGTCGACGCGCACCGCATCGAGATCCCGGACGCCGAGGCGGGCAAGGACCTGCCCGTCGTCGGCTTCCTGTGGGAAGTGTTGGGCCGCATCGGGATCGGCCGTAAGGACGCGCTGGTCAGCGTGGGCGGCGGCGCGGCCACCGACGTGGCCGGATTCGCCGCGGCCACCTGGCTGCGCGGCGTGTCGATCGTGCACGTGCCCACCACGCTGCTCGGCATGGTCGACGCGGCCGTCGGCGGCAAAACCGGGATCAACACCGACGCGGGCAAGAACCTGGTGGGCGCGTTCCACCAGCCGCTGGCCGTGCTGGTCGACCTGGACACGCTGAAGACGTTGCCGCACAACGAACTCGTCGCCGGGATGGCCGAGGTGGTGAAGGCCGGGTTCATCGCCGACCCGGCGATCCTCGACCTCATCGAAGCCGACCCGCAGGCCGCGGTGGACCCGGCCGGTGACGTGCTGCCGGAGCTGATCCGGCGCGCGATCGC
>NZ_LZKC01000055.1:0-1987 GCF_001672685.1 Mycobacterium sp. E2462 | reverse complement strand
GCGCGCTGGAACTCGGCGAGCACCGACAGGTCGCGGTCCACGAGGCGCAGGCCGCGGGCCGGTCGGGAGATGGCGGCGAAGTCCTCGGCGACACCGAGCCGAGCCAGGATGCGGTAGATCTCGTCGTCGAGGTGCACCGCGCGCGGCTGTGGGTACACCTGCGGCCACCGGTCCAGGACCAGGGTGTCGACGCCGCACTGGGCGAGCACGGTGGCCGCGGTCATGCCGGTCGGCCCGCCGCCCACGACGGCGACCGGCACGTGCTCGATGGCGGGGTCCGCTACGGACTCGGTCATCACACCTCGAAGGCCCAGTCGACGGCGAGATCGGCCAGTGACTGGCACACGGGCCACAACAGTTTCGCGCTCATGCGCAGCGCACCGCCAGCCGTTGCGTGCCCAGGTCGATCGCACCGTCGTCGGTGGCGATCGAGGCTTCCACGACGTCGCCGTGGCGCAGGTACTTCGGGTTGTTGGCCTGTCGGGCGAAGAAGGCCTTCCACTTCAGCGCCGGGGGCAGCAAGTTGCCGATCAGTTCGATCGGCTTCGGGGGGGCGCTCAGCGCGGTGCCCACCGGGGTGCCGGTGAGGATGAGATCACCGGGGGCCAGGTGCTGGAACCGCGTCAGCGCCTGCAGGGCTTGCAGAGGCCGGTACAGCATGTCGCCTTCGACGAGTGCGTTTTGGCGCTCCTCGCCGCTGACCCGCAGCCGCAACCGTAGGTCGCCGAAGCGGGCCAGTTCGGCGGCGTTAAGAAGCACCAGCGCCGGCCCGACCGGGGTAAACGTCGGGTAGGACTTGGCCTCGTAGAACTGGGTTTGCGGGAGCTGAATGTCGCGGGCGGAGACGTCGTTGGTGATCGTCAGGGCGGCGACGTAGTCGGCGAGGTTGGCATCGGTGACAGTGGTGCCGACCGGAATGTCGCGCCCGATGACCAGGCCGATCTCGACCTCGTAGTCGAGCAAGCGCACATGGGGCGGTCGCACGATTTCGTCGAAGGGGCCGGTGATGGAGGCCGAGGACTTCCGGAAGAACGTCAGGGGCACCGCCTTGGGGTCCATGCCGGCGTCTTTGACGTGGGATTCGAAGTTGGTCATCTGTGCCACGACCCGGCACGGCGCGGTCACCGGCGACAGCAGCCGCAGGTCGTCGACCGCGACAGTCCCCCCGGCGGTGGTCGCCGCATCGATGGCCGCCCGGTCGGCGAGCAGGTCGGCGGTGCTGGTCGCGCTGGTGGAGATCGGTGCGGCGCCGGTGGGGGTGTGTACCCACCAGCTATCGCTGGTGCGCAGTACGGAGATGGTCATGAGGTTGCGACTTTCAGTAGGCCGATGAGGCGGTGGACGTCGAATTCGTTGTCGCCGCGCAGGCCGGACAGCATGGCGGTCACCTGGTGGCGCGCCGAGCGTGGGCTGGCGTCGAAAAAGTCCCGAGTCGCCGGGGGCCCCCACTGGGCCAACCCGGAGGCGGTGAACGGTGCCCAGCCGGGTTCGAGGGTGTTGTCGAACATGTCGCCGTCGGTGAAGTGCTCCACCAGGAAGCCGTCGGGATCGCGCCAGTAATCGAACAACTGGCTGCCCTGAATGTGGCGGCCGATGCCCCAGGACCGCAGGTAGCCGCGCTCGCGCAGGTATTCGCCGCCGGCGGCCAGCGCGTCGAGGTCACTGACCTCGTAGGCCGAGTGCACATAGCGGTTGGCCGGTCCCAGCGTCAACGCCAGAGTGTGATGGTCGGCGGGCACGCTGCCGCGGTCGCAACGGATGAAGCTCATCGTCGGACCGCGGTCGCGTTGCCCGGGAAAGAAGAGGAAGTCGCTGACGATCATGCCGAAGGTGTCCAGGTACCAGTTCAGCGTTTGCAGGTAGGTGGTCGACTGCAACACGACGTGACCGAGACGCTGGACCCGTGCGGGCATTCGCGGCGGCCGCACGGTCGCGTTGACCCGTTGATCGTCGGGACCGGTGTTGGACGCTTGCGAGCGCTGAGCCG
>NZ_LZKC01000054.1:0-20557 GCF_001672685.1 Mycobacterium sp. E2462 | reverse complement strand
CCTTCACCCGGATGCCGCTGGGCGGCGACGACCCCGAATACACCGCGGCGACCCGCGGCGCCGCCGCGCCGGTCATCGCGGTGCTGTCCTCCTACGGCCTCGACGGCGACGCGGCGTTCTACGCGGCCCTGGAGTTCTGGTCGGCCCTGCACGGGTTCGTGCTGCTCGAGATGACCGGCGCGGCGGCGCCGCGGGTCGCCGCGGTGTATTCGGGGTCGTCGCCGCCCAGCGGCATCCGGGTGAAGGCGGAGTAACGGCCGGGGTGGTGGTGGGCGTAGCTGCGGTAGGCGCCGGCCATCACCAGCACGGCGTCGTCGCGGGCGCGGCCCTCGCCGACCCGGTTCAGCATGGTGATGATGTCGTCGATGACGCGGATCCGCACCGCCCGGCGCAGGTCTTCCAGGCTGTCGACGTGGTTGTACAGCGACGGCCCCTTGGTGCCCAGCTGCGTCGCGAGCGCGTTGATGGTGAGCGCGTCCCAGCCCTCGCGATCCAGAAAGGTCAGGGCGCCGTCGATGATGCCGTCCCTGCTCAACTTGGCGGGACGGGAGCCGGCGCGGCCCGAGCGCTGGCGCCCGGCGGCCGCCGGCTGTCCCGGCTGAGCTGCCATGGCGATCGCCCTTCGCGTCGAGGATGGTTGGGTTAACTAATGACTCTAGTTGACGGCGGCCACGCAATTACTAAGGTCTTCAGTCAAGGCTTGTTCGCGCGTCCTGAAGGGGGCCACCGTGCAGTGGACAACCGTCGCCGGATCGCTCGCCGCGTGCATTCTCGGATGCGCCGCCGTCGCCGCGCCACCGGCCGCGCACGCGAAGAACGGCGACACCCACATCATCGGGCAGGACCTGCAGCAGACGGTGGACTGCAACGACGCCACATTGCTGGTCAACGGTTCCGGCAATTCGGTGACCGCGCTGGGCAACTGCTACGCGGTGACGGTGATGGGATCGTCGAATACCATTGTCGCCGACTCCGTTTCGCACGACATCACCGTCTACGGCTATGACCAGACCGTCTTCTACCACAGCGGCCAGCCGTTCATCTGGGACCGCGGTCGCGAACTGGGCATGGTGAACCGGCTCCAGCAGGTGCCCGGCTGAGCGACGCCCCACCCCACCGGAATCGAAGAGATCGAGGATCAATGCACGCTGCCATCAGTGACCGCTCGTTTCGTGTCGCCCTGCTCGCGGTGACCGCCGGCCTCGCGCTGGCCGGTTGCAGTTCGACGGCGAATCCGCCGGGCGGCTCGTCGACGACCGCGACGACCTCCTCGACGACCAGCGCGGGCGCCGCGCCCACGACCGGCACCAGCGCGCCGACCACCACCGCGTCACTGGAAATCGGCAACACCTTGAACTACGGGTCGATGGGCACCACCGCCACCCTGGACTGCGCCGACGGCAAATCGCTGAACGTCGGCGGATCGGACAACACACTGACCGTCACCGGCAGCTGCAAGACGGTCAGCGTCACCGGCACCAACAACAAGGTCACCTTCGACAAGGTGACCACCCGCATCACGGTGCTGGGCGCGAACAACACCATCACCTACAAGGACGGCGACCCCAAGGTCGACAAGGTCGGGTCGAGCAACACCATCAGCAAGGGCAGCTGACGGCGGACTCAGCCGGCGGGCGCGCCGTGCCGTCCGGCCCCCGCGGCGAACCGCCCGGCGCCCTCGTTCGCCTCGGCCGCCACCCGCGAGATGCTGGCGAACTCGAAGTCGAGCGCCTCGGATTCCGTTGCGCCCCATTGCTGCAACGCCGAAAGGCGATCCGAGCGCAGGCATTGCTGCGGCAGGGCGGCCAGCTGCGCCGCCAGCTCCTCGGCGGCCTGGCGGGCCTGACCCGTGGCCACCACCCTATTCGCGAGGCCGATGGCAAGCGCCTCCTGGGCGGGTACCGCGCGGCCGGTGAGGATCATGTCCATCGCCCGGCTCTGCCCGATCAGGCGCGGCAGCCGCACGGTGCCGCCGTCGATGAGCGGCACCCCCCAGCGCCGGCAGAACACCCCGAACACGGCGTCCTCCTCGACCACCCTTAAGTCACACCAGATCGCCAGCTCCAGGCCACCGGCCACGGCGTAACCGCTGACGGCGGCGATCACGGGCTTGGACAGCACCATCCGCGTCGGCCCCATCGGGCCCGGCCCGGTGCGGTGCACCGCGTTGGCGTCGGGCGTGCCGAAGGCCTTCAAATCGGCTCCGGCACAGAACGTCCCGTTGTCGCCCCACAGGACGGCGGCCGACGCGGTGTCGTCGCGCTCGAAGTCCTCGAACGCCGCGTAAAGCGCGGCGGCCGTCGGGCCGTTGACCGCGTTGCGCGCGTGCGGGCGGTCGATGATGACCGTGGTCACCGCACCGTTGCGCTCGACGCGTACCGGGTCGCTCATGTCGCCTCCACGAGTGGGGTGGGGTCACGTCGCCGCACCAGTTCGTCGGCGAAGTCATGGTAAGCGGCCCGCAGCCGGGCCCCCGGCCAATCCCCGGGCAGCAGTTCGGCCGGCAGCATCGGGTCGGTGAGCAGATGGCGCACCATCGCCGCGGCCACGACGAACCGGCCGGGCACGTCGGTCGCGGCGCGCATCTCGGCCAGCAGCCGGTGCCCGGTGTCGGCCCAGGCGGGCAGGTCCCAGAGCTGGCCGGCCAACTCGGCGGGCGCGTCGTCGCGGGCGGTGAGCAACCGTGCCCGCGAGGTCACCTCGGTGCCCAGCTCGACGTCGAGGTTGTCGGGCCGCATCCACACCCCCTCGCGTAGCTCGCCGAAGCGGTTGTCGTGCATGGTGTTTCGCAGCGATGCGCGGGTGCGGGCGTCGGTCCCCACGCTGGTGACGACCAACACCAGCCAGTTATCCCGCCACGGCCGGGTCCGCGGGCGCATCGCGTCGTCCTGGCGGCGCTGACGGGCCAGCAGGCGGTCGGAGAGGCGATACCCGTCGGCGGAGCGGACCAGGTCGCCACCGCTGACCATACGGGTCAAGGCGACCCGCAGCGTGGCCTCCTTGATGCCGAATTCCGTTGTCATGGCGATCAATTCGCTGGCGCTGGCCCACGCGGGGTGGGTGCCCAGCAGCATGCTGAGCACCACCGAGCGGGCCGTCATCTCCGGCATGGACTACACCCCGGAGGCGCGCCGGCCGTGGTCGCCGAACGGCTCGTCGCGGTGCCGTACCGCCTCCCGGAAGCCGTGCTCGACGGCGTCGGCGACGAAGGCGTGGCCCTCGGGGGTGTGCCGGGCGACACCGTCGAAGACGGTGCTGACCATCCTGCTGGTGGCCACACCCTGTTGCAGCAGCGCGGAATTGAGCGCGAGCTTGACCATGATCAGCTGGTTCACCGGCACCGCGGCGATGCGTTCGACCAATCGCTCGGTGCGCTCGTCGAGGTCGGCCGGGTCGGGTGCCTCGACGGCCAGCCCCCACTCGGCGGCCTGCGCGCCGGTGATGCAGTCGCCGGTGAGCAGCAACCGTTTGGCGCGCTGATCGCCGAGCCGGTGCGCCCACAGGCCCGCCGCCGGGACGCCCCACACCCGCGTCGGCGGGTAGCCGATCTTGGCGTCGGCGGCGGCGATCACCTGGTCGGCGTGCAGCGCGATGTCGGTGCCGCCGGCCACGCAGTACCCGTGGATCTTGACCACCGTGGGCTTGTCGGCGTGCAGCAGGCTGGAAAAGCCCCGCACGAAACGGCTCATCATCTGGTAGTCGATCATGGGGTCCCACGGCTGGTCGGGCCGGTGGTTGACGCCCTGGGTCTTGCCGTCGAGGACGGTGCCGCGGTAGGCGCCGGTGCCGCCCGCCGAGCCGCTGCGGTCGGCGTAGGCGCTCAGGTCGAAACCGGCGCAGAACCCCTCGCCGCGGCCCGACACCAGGATGACGTGCACGTCGGGGTCCAGATCGGCGCGCTCCACCAGGGCCGAGAGCTCCAATGGGGTGTCGGCGACGATCGCGTTGCCCTTCTCCGGCCGGTTGAAGGTGATCCGGGCAACCCGATCGGTGACCTCGTAGGTCATCGTCTTCAGGTTGTCGAAGTCGACCGGCCTGATCGCGTGAGTCACTCTGCGGCTCAGCCCTTTACCAGCGCACGGTCGATGATCGGCGCCAAATCCAGGCCGTCGGGCATGGTGCCGAACGCGCCGCCCCACTGCCCGTCGATGCGGGTGGTCAGGAACGCCTCGGCGACGGCGGGGTGCCCGTGGCGCACCAACAACGAGCCCTGCAGGGCCAGGCAGATGTCCTCGGCGACCTGGCGGGCGCGGTAGGCGATGTTGTCCAGATCCGACAGTTGCTTTTTCAGGCCCTCGACGTGGACGGCCAGCCGGGGGTCCTGGTTGGCGCTCTCCGCCAGCTCGGTGAACAGCACCTCGACGCACTCGGGCCGAGTGGCCATGGCGCGCAACGTATCCAGCGCGCTGACGTTGCCCGAACCCTCCCAGATGCCCATCAGCGGCGCCTCCCGGTACAGCCGCGGCATGCCGGAATCCTCGACATATCCGTTACCGCCGAAACATTCCAGCGCCTCGGCGGCGTGCGGCGTGGAGCGCTTGCACACCCAGTACTTGCTGGCGGCCAGCCCGATCCGGCGCAGCAGCGCCTCGGTGGTGTCGCCACGCACCGCCTTGTCGGTGGCGCCGGCCATCCGCATGGCGACGATGGTGGCGGCCTCGGCCTCGACGGCCAGGTCGGCCAGCACGTTGCGCATCAGCGGCTGGTCGATCAGGTACGCGCCGAACGCCTTTCGGTGCTGGGCGTGATGGACCGCGCGGGTCAGGCCGGTCCGCATGCTGGTCGCGCTGCCCAGCGTGCAGTCCAGCCGGGTGAGGTTGACCATCTCGATGATGGTCGGTACCCCGCGGCCCTCCTCGCCCACCAGCCACGCGGTGGCGCCGTCGTACTCGACCTCGCTGGAGGCGTTGGCGTGGTTGCCGAGCTTGTCCTTGAGGCGCTGCAGGAACATCCGGTTGCGGGTGCCGTCGGGCAGGACCCGCGGCAGCATGAAGCAGGACAATCCGCCGGGCGCCTGCGCCAGCACCAGGAAGATGTCGCACATCGGCGCGGAGGTGAACCACTTGTGGCCGGTCAGGCTGTAGGTGCCGTCCGCGTTGGGGGTGGCCTGCGTGGTGCCGGCGCGCACGTCCGAGCCGCCCTGCTTCTCGGTCATCGACATGCCCGCGGTGATGCCCGGCTTGGTGACGGCCAGCTTGAGTTCCGGGTCGTACTCCCGGCTGGTCAGCAGCGGCTCGTACACCTTGGCCAGCTCGGGGTTGAACCGCAGCGCCGGGACGACGGCGTAGGTCATGGAGATCGGGCAGACGTGGCCGGGCTCGACGGTCCAGGCCGACGTCTTGGCGGCCCGGACCACGTGCGCGCCCGGCCGGTCGTCGGCCCACGGGGCGGCGTGCATGCCGTGGGCGATGGCCGCGCGCATCAGCTCGTGATAGGCCGGGTCGAATTCGACCTCGTCGACGCGGTGCCCGTACCGGTCGTGGGTGTGCAGGACGGGCCGGTTGCGGTCGGCCAGCTCGCCCCAGCGCTGGGCCTCGCGGCTGGCCGAGAGCGCTCCTACCGCGTTGGCCTCGTCCAGCCCCCATTCGCCGCCCTCGCGGATCAGGGCCTCGATGAGCACCGGGGACGTCGCGGGGTTGTGGTTGTCCAGCGGCGGGACCTGATTGGTGACGACATGGGTGTCTGGCATGGCACCAATATTACAGTTTCACGACAACCGCACAAGAGGTGTAATGCCGGCGGTCAGTCGCGGGTGCGCTCCCGCAGCAGCGCGATGTCGTCCTTGCGGCCCTCGTCGGCCGTCTCGCAGATGACGGGTGCGCCGGCCGCCTTCACCGCCGCGACGAGCAGCTCGGTGTCGATCTGGCCGCTGCCCAGGTTGGCGTGCCGGTCCCGGCCCGAGCCGGCCGTGTCCTTGCTGTCGTTGCAGTGCACCAGGTCGATGCGGCCCGTGATCGCCTTGATCCGGTCCACGGCGTCCACCAACGCCTCGCCCGCCGCCCAGGCGTGGCACGTGTCCAGGCAGAAACCAATTCCCTTGTCACCGATGACGTCCCACAGCCGCGCGATGGTGTCGAAGTGCCTGGCCATGGCGTGATCGCCGCCGGCGGTGTTCTCCAGGTACACCGGGACGGTGGTTTCCAGCCGGTCGAGCGCCTTGCCCCAGCGCTCGAAACCCTCGTCGAGCTCGTCGTCGGCGGTGACGTGGCCGCCGTGCACGATGACCGCGGCCGCGCCGATCGCGGCCGCCGCGTCGCAGGTCTCCTGCAGGATCTTGCGCGACGGGATCCGCACCCGGTTGTTCGCCGAGGCCACGTTGATCAAGTAGGGCGCGTGCACGTAGATCGGCAGCGCGGCGGCCTTCAGCCGCTCGGCGTCCTCGCGGGGCTTGGGCGCCTTCCAGCTCTGCGGGTTGCCCAGGAAGATCTGCACGACGTCGGCGTTCTCGGCCTCCGCCGCGGCCAGCGGGTCGGTGGGGCTGACGTGGGAACCGATGAGCACGCGGCCAGTCTAGTGAGCGGTACCGACGGCGGCCGAGCGCCCGGCTGGACTGAGTTTACGCCCCGCGCCGAACGTGAAGCTGGGCGCACGTTCGGCGCCGAACGTGAAGCTGGGCGCACACTCGGCGCATTAGGAGCCCACCGCACGAAAAAGCCCCGGGCCGAAGCCCGGGGCTTTCTCGTGCGCCGATCGGTAGCGGGGACCACCGAATGGTCTACCGGTAGTCGGAATACCCGTAATCGTCCAGCGGCACCGCGGCGCCGGTGGCCTGGCCGAAGTCCGGGCTGTAGTACTGATCCTCGTACGACGGGATCGTGTACGCCGCGGCCCGGGCCTCCTCGGTCGGCTGCACCTGGATGTTGCGGTACCGGTTGATGCCGGTACCGGCCGGGATCAGCTTCCCGATGATCACGTTCTCCTTCAGACCCTGCAGCTTGTCGCTGCGGCAGTTGATCGCCGCATCGGTCAGCACGCGCGTGGTCTCCTGGAACGACGCCGCGCTCAGCCACGAGTCCGTGGCCAGCGACGCCTTCGTGATACCCATCAGCACCGGGCGACCGGCGGCGGGCTCGCCGCCCTCGGCCACCACGCGGCGGTTCTCCGCCTCGAACTCCGCACGGTCGATCAGCGAACCGGGCAGGAACTCCGTCGCACCCGAGTCGATGATGGTGACGCGGCGCAGCATCTGGCGGACGATCACCTCGATGTGCTTGTCGTGGATCGACACACCCTGGGCCCGGTAGACCTCCTGGGTCTCCCGGACCAGGTGGATCTGCACCTGACGCGGGCCCTGCACGCGCAACACCTCGTGCGGGTCGGCCGAGCCTTCCATGAGCTGCTGGCCCACCTCGACGTGGTCGCCGTCGGACAGCACCCGCTCGGAGCCGTCGTCGTGCTTGAACACGCGCAGCCGCTGACGCTTGGAGAGCTTGTCGTACACGACCTCCTCGCTCCCGTCGTCGGGAACGATGGTGATCTTGTAGAAGCGCTCACCCTCCTCGAGCTGCACCCGCCCGGTGACGTCGGCGATCGGCGCCTTGCCGCGCGGGATGCGGGCCTCGAACAGCTCCTGGACCCGGGGCAGACCGCCGGTGATGTCCTCACCGACACCACCCTGGTGGAAGGTGCGCATGGTCAGCTGCGTGCCGGGCTCACCGATGGACTGCGCCGCGACGATGCCGACGGCCTCGCCGATGTCGACCAGCTTTCCGGTGGCCATCGACCGGCCGTAACAGGTCGCGCAGACGCCGGTGCCCGTGGTGCACGTCAGCACCGAGCGCACCTTGACCTGCGTGATGCCGGCCGCCAACAGCGCGTCGATCTGCGGGTCCCCGAGGTCCTCGCCGCGCGCGACGACGACGTTGCCCGCCTCGTCCACCGCGTCGGAACCCAGAGTCCGTGCGTACGCCGAGGTTTCGATGTACGGGTCACGGATCAGGGTGCCGTCCGGCTGACGCTCGGCCAGCTCGACGGTGATGCCCCGCTCGGTCTCGCAGTCGTGCTCGCGGACGATCACGTCCTGGCTCACGTCCACCAGACGACGGGTCAGGTAACCCGAGTCGGCGGTACGCAACGCAGTGTCCGCCAGGCCCTTTCGAGCGCCGTGGGTGTTGATGAAGTACTCCAACACGGTCAGGCCCTCACGGAACGAGGACTTGATCGGGCGCGGGATGAACTCACCCTTCGGGTTGGTCACCAGGCCCTTCATGCCGGCCAACGTTCGGGTCTGCGTGAAGTTACCCGTGGCACCCGAGTCGACGATCGTGATGATCGGGTTGTCGCTGGGGTAGTGCTCGCGCAGCGCCTGGCCGACCTCGTCGGTGGCTTCCTTCCAGATCTCCACCAACGCCTCGTTGCGCTCGTCGTGGTTCAAAGCGCCACGCTGGAACTGCTTTTCGACCTTCTCCGCGCGCTCCTCGTAGGCGTCGAGGATCTCCTTCTTACGCGGCGGCACCAGCACGTCGGCCATCGACACGGTGACACCACTGCGGGTGGCCCAGTAGAAACCGGCGTCCTTGAGCTTGTCGACGGTCTGCGCGACGACGATCATCGGGTAGCGCTCGGCCAGATCGTTGATGATCGAGGCCTGCACCTTCTTGTGCATCTGCTTGTTGACGAACGGGTAGCCCACGGGCAGTAGCTCGTTGAACAGCACCCGGCCCAACGTCGTCTCGGCCATCCACGCGTCACCCGGCTGCCAACCGTTGGCGCCGAACAACTCCGCCTCGATGTCGGCGGGCGGACGCAGCTGCGTCAGCCGCACCTTGATCTTGGCCCGCACCGAGAGCACGCCCCGGTCCGAGGCCATGATGGCCTCCGCCGGCGAGGAGTACACGCCGACCTCCGGCTCGTCCCCGGCAGCCGCCCGGAACTCGCCCTTGTCGCCCT
This sequence comes from Mycobacterium sp. E2462, assembly GCF_001672685.1. Classification (NCBI taxonomy): domain Bacteria; kingdom Bacillati; phylum Actinomycetota; class Actinomycetes; order Mycobacteriales; family Mycobacteriaceae; genus Mycobacterium; species Mycobacterium sp. E2462. Next base: position 11,668 of record NZ_LZKC01000054.1, on the reverse strand, counting down.
CGACCTCGGTGGTGAGGAAGTACAGGCCGGTGACCATGTCCAGACGCGGCATGGCCAGCGGGCGTCCCGAAGCGGGCGACAGGATGTTGTTGGACGACAGCATCAGGATGCGTGCCTCGGCCTGCGCCTCGGCGGACAGCGGCAGGTGCACCGCCATCTGGTCACCGTCGAAGTCGGCGTTGAAGGCCTCACACACCAGCGGGTGCAGCTGAATCGCCTTGCCCTCCACCAGCATCGGCTCGAAGGCCTGGATGCCCAGCCGGTGCAGGGTGGGCGCGCGGTTCAGCAACACCGGGTGCTCGGCGATGACCTCTTCGAGGACGTCCCACACCTGGGGCCGCTGCCGCTCCACCATGCGCTTGGCGCTCTTGATGTTCTGCGCGTGGTTGAGGTCCACCAGCCGCTTCATCACGAACGGCTTGAACAGCTCGAGGGCCATCAGCTTGGGCAGGCCGCACTGGTGCAGCTTGAGCTGCGGGCCGACCACGATGACCGAACGGCCCGAGTAGTCCACACGCTTACCGAGCAGGTTCTGGCGGAACCGGCCCTGCTTGCCCTTGAGCAGGTCGCTCAGCGACTTCAGCGGGCGGTTGCCCGGCCCGGTGACCGGGCGGCCGCGGCGGCCGTTGTCGAACAGCGCGTCGACGGACTCCTGCAGCATCCGCTTCTCGTTGTTGACGATGATCTCGGGCGCGCCGAGGTCGATCAGCCTCTTGAGGCGGTTGTTGCGGTTGATCACGCGGCGGTACAGGTCGTTGAGGTCCGACGTCGCGAAGCGGCCACCGTCGAGCTGCACCATCGGCCGCAGTTCCGGCGGGATCACCGGGACGGCGTCGAGCACCATGCCCATCGGCGAGTTGCCCGACTGCTGGAACGCCGCGACCACCTTGAGGCGCTTGAGGGCGCGAAGCTTCTTCTGCCCCTTGCCATTACGGATCACGTCCCGCAGGATCTCGGCCTCGGCCTCGATGTCGAAGTTCTCGATCAGCTTCTGGATCGACTCCGCACCCATGGCGCCGGTGAAGTACTCGCCGTAGCGGTCCACGAGTTCCCGGTAGAGGTTCTCGTCGACGATGAGCTGCTTGGGGGCCAGCTTGGTGAAGGTGCTCCATATCTCCTCGAGCCGGTCCAGCTCACGCTGGGCGCGGTCGCGCAGCTGGCGCATCTCCCGCTCGCCGCCGTCGCGGACCTTGCGGCGCGCGTCGGCCTTGGCGCCCTCGGCCTCCAGCTCGGCCAGGTCGGCCTCCAGCTTCTGCGCGCGGGCCTCCAGGTCGGCGTCGCGCTGGTCCTCGATGGCCTTGCGCTCCACCATCATCTCGGCCTCGAGCGTGGACAGCTCGTTGTGCCGCATCTCGTCGTCGACCGCGGTGATCACGTAGGCGGCGAAGTAGATGATCTTCTCGAGATCCTTCGGCGCCAGGTCGAGCAGGTAGCCGAGGCGTGACGGCACACCCTTGAAGTACCAGATGTGCGTGACCGGCGCGGCCAGCTCGATGTGGCCCATCCGCTCGCGGCGCACCTTGGCGCGCGTCACCTCGACGCCGCAGCGCTCACAGATGATGCCCTTGAAGCGCACGCGCTTGTACTTGCCGCAGTAGCACTCCCAGTCGCGAGTCGGTCCGAAGATCTTCTCGCAGAACAGGCCGTCCTTCTCGGGCTTGAGCGTGCGGTAGTTGATGGTCTCCGGCTTCTTGACCTCGCCGTAGGACCACTGGCGGATGTCCTCCGCGGTGGCCAGGCCAATGCGGAGTTCATCGAAGAAGTTGACGTCTAGCACGTAACTCCCTTTCCCCTTGCGGGTTTAGATACCAATAAGAGGGCTGGCTGGCACGATGCCGCTATGCCAGGTCCTCCACAGACGCAGATTCGTTGCGCGACAAGTTGATTCCGAGGTTGGCCGCAGCCCGTTCCAGGTCTTCGTCCTCGCCCTCGCGGAGCTCGATCGCGGCGCCGTCGCTGGAGAGCACCTCGACGTTGAGGCACAGCGACTGCAGCTCCTTGAGCAGCACCTTGAAGGACTCGGGGATGCCCGGCTCGGGGATGTTCTCGCCCTTGACGATCGCCTCGTAGACCTTGACCCGGCCGACGGTGTCGTCGGACTTGATGGTCAACAGCTCCTGCAGCGTGTACGCCGCGCCGTAGGCCTGCATAGCCCAGCACTCCATCTCACCGAACCGCTGGCCACCAAACTGCGCCTTACCACCCAGCGGCTGCTGCGTGATCATCGAGTACGGCCCGGTGGAGCGGGCGTGGATCTTGTCGTCCACCAGGTGGTGCAGCTTCATGATGTACATGTAGCCAACGGTCACCGGGTACGGGAACGGCTCCCCGCTGCGGCCGTCGAACAGCACCGCCTTGCCGTCCCCGTTGACCAGCACCTCGCCGTCGCGGTTGGGCAGCGTCGAGGCCAGCAGGCCGGTCAGCTCGTCCTCCTTCGCGCCGTCGAACACCGGGGTGGACACGATCTGGTTCGGCTCGGCGCTGAGCAGGTCCTCGGGCAGGTTGGCCGCCCAGTCGGGCGTCCCGCCGGCCACGTCGATGTTCCAGCCGGCCTTGGCCACCCAGCCCAGGTGGGTCTCGAGGATCTGACCGATGTTCATCCGTCGCGGCACACCGTGGGTGTTCAGGATGATGTCCACCGGCGTGCCGTCCGGCAGGAACGGCATGTCCTCCTGCGCCAGGATCTTGCCGATGACGCCCTTGTTGCCGTGCCGTCCAGCCAGCTTGTCGCCGTCGGAGATCTTGCGCTTCTGGGCGACGTAGACGCGGACCAGCTCGTTGACGCCGGCCGGCAGCTCGTCGTCGTCCTCACGCGAGAACACCCGGATGCCGATGACCTTGCCGGACTCGCCGTGCGGCACCTTCAGGGAGGTGTCGCGGACCTCGCGGGCCTTCTCACCGAAGATCGCCCGCAGCAGCCGCTCCTCCGGGGTCAGCTCGGTCTCCCCCTTCGGGGTGACCTTGCCCACCAGGATGTCGCCGTCGCGGACCTCGGCGCCGATGCGCACGATGCCCCGCTCGTCCAAGTCGGCGAGTACCTCGTCGGAGACGTTCGGGATGTCCCGGGTGATCTCCTCGGCGCCCAGCTTGGTGTCGCGGGCGTCGATCTCGTGCTCCTCGATGTGGATCGAGGTGAGCACGTCCTCCTCAACCAGGCGGTTGGACAGGATGATCGCGTCCTCGTAGTTGTGCCCCTCCCACGGCATGATCGCCACGAGCAGGTTCTTGCCCAGGGCCATCTCGCCGTTCTCGGTGCACGGCCCGTCGGCGATGACCTGGCCGGCCTCGACCCGCTCACCTGCGTCCACGATCGGCGACTGGTTGGCGCACGTGCCGTGGTTGGACCGCTCGAACTTGCGCATCCGGTAGGTGTGCCGGCTGCCGTCGTCGGCCATCACGGTGATGTAGTCGGCGGAGACCTCCTCGATCACCCCGGCCTTGTCGGCGACGACAACGTCGCCGGCGTCGATGGCGGCGCGCAGCTCCATGCCGGTGCCGACCAGCGGCGCCTCGCTGCGCACCAGCGGAACCGCCTGGCGCTGCATGTTGGCACCCATCAGGGCCCGGTTGGCGTCGTCGTGCTCGAGGAACGGGATCATCGCGGTCGCGACCGACACCATCTGGCGCGGCGAGACGTCCATGTAGTCCACCTCGGACGACGGCACGTACTCGACCTCGCCCGCCTTGCGGCGGACCAGGACGCGCGCCTCGGCGAACCGGCCGTCACCGTCGATCGGCGAGTTGGCCTGCGCCACGACGTGGCGGTCCTCCTCGTCGGCGGTCAGGTAATGGATCTCGTCGGAGACCACACCGTCGACCACCTTGCGGTACGGCGTCTCGATGAACCCGAACGGGTTGACCCGCGCGTACACCGACAGCGAGCCGATCAGACCGATGTTCGGCCCCTCCGGGGTCTCGATCGGGCACATGCGGCCGTAGTGCGACGGGTGCACGTCGCGGACCTCCAGGCCCGCGCGCTCCCGGGACAGACCGCCCGGACCCAGCGCCGACAGGCGGCGCTTGTGGGTCAGACCCGACAACGGGTTGTTCTGGTCCATGAACTGCGACAGCTGGCTGGTGCCGAAGAACTCCTTGATCGCGGCGACGACCGGCCGGATGTTGATCAGGGTCTGCGGCGTGATGGCCTCGACGTCCTGCGTGGTCATCCGCTCGCGGACCACGCGCTCCATGCGGGACATGCCGACCCGGATCTGGTTCTGGATCAGCTCGCCCACGGTGCGCAACCGGCGGTTGCCGAAGTGGTCGATGTCGTCGGTCTCCACCGGCACCTCGGTGCCGCCGGGCACGGTCATCACAGCCGGCTGGCCGTCCGTGCGGGCGTGGTGCAGGCGCACCAGGTACTCGATGGTGGCGACGACGTCTTCCTCGGTGAGCGTGGACGACGTGATCGGCTGCCCGACGTTGAGGCCGAGCTTCTTGTTGACCTTGTAGCGACCGACGCGGGCCAGGTCGTAACGCTTCTCCTTGAAGAACAGGTTCTCCAGCAGGGTCTGCGCCGACTCCTTGGTCGGCGGCTCGCCCGGACGCAGCTTGCGGTAGATGTCCAGCAGCGCCTCGTCGGTGCCGGCGGTGTTGTCCTTCTCCAGCGTGCTCATCATGATCTCGGAGAAGCCGAACCGCTCGTGGATCTGCTCGTTGGTCCAGCCGAGCGCCTTGAGCAGCACGGTGACCGGCTGGCGGCGCTTGCGGTCGATGCGGACGCCGACGGTGTCGCGCTTGTCGACGTCGAACTCCAGCCACGCACCGCGGCTGGGGATCACCTTGACGCTGTGCAGCAGCTTCTCGGTCGACTTGTCGATGGTCTCGTCGAAGTAGACGCCGGGCGAGCGCACCAGCTGGCTGACGACCACGCGCTCGGTGCCGTTGATGATGAAGGTGCCCTTCTCCGTCATCATCGGGAAGTCACCCATGAACACCGTCTGGCTCTTGATCTCACCGGTGTTGTTGTTGATGAATTCGGCCGTGACGAACAGCGGGGCCGCGTACGTCATGTCCTTGTCTTTGCACTCCTCGACCGGCGCCTTGACCTCGTCGAAGCGGGGGTCGGAGAACGACAGCGACATCGAGCCGGAGAAGTCCTCGATGGGCGAGAGCTCGTAGAGCACCTCTTCGAGGCCGCCCACCGGGGAGGTCTCGCCGCGGCTGGCGGCGATCTCGCGCCAGCGGGGCGAGCCGATCAGCCACTCGAAGGAGTCGATCTGCACGTCGAGCAGGCCGGGAACCTCCAGCGGTTCGCGGAGCTTGGCGAAAGAGACTCGATTGGGGGCTCCGGGCACGGAGCCGTTTGAGGAACTACCGTTTAAAGAACTTCCGTTAGAGGAACCTTGTGGGCGATCCGTTTTGCTCTGGCGGAAATCAGCCAAGATGCATCCTTCCAGCACCTCGTGCGACTCACGAAGACCGGTAGGCCCGGCCAGCTCGCCGCGAATTGTGTCGGTTAGGCCGGCGGACGATCTGCCCGGATCTCACGCGCGCAACTAGAGAGCTAAGCCGCTCAACGAGGCTCAGGCTTAGTCCACAGTGTCATGTGGCGGGTGAGGTGGGCAGGAGGTAGCCAGCGCAACGTCCAACAATAGCGCAGGACCGCGCATTCCTCAACTGCCCAGCATGACTAGCCCAGAGACATCGGCGCTGGCTGGCGACTCGACTTTCCGCTCGATACATGCTGCCCAACAGATTGACCCGTTTACCGCTCGTCGTCAAGAGGGCGGGCCGCCGAGTTACCCCAAGTTTTCCGGCTGGTCGGCGGCGGGCCGGGCCGGCGTCCTAGTCGCCGACTTCGTGCGCCCGGTACTTGTGGGTCCCCTCCATGTCGTCGATGATCGCGGCCTGGGCCTCCTTGGGCAGGGTGTGCAGGATCTCGCGCACGCGGGCCTGGCGCCGGGCGACGGCCTTGCGCTCCGGCATGCCGGGCGAGGCGACGATCTGCGGGGGCACGCCCTCGATCTCCTCCACACCGCCGGCGTGCTGGCCGGCTTCCAGCGCGGCCTGCTCCTCGGCCATGGTGGCCTCGTCCTTCTCCTCCGACATCCCGATCGGACCGATGCGGCGGCCGTTGAGGAACTGCCGCACCACCGGCTCGTCGCTGGTCAACAGGACCTCGCGAGGGCCGAACATGACCAGCTTGCGGCGGAACAGCATGCCCATGTTGTCCGGCACGGTGCGGGCGATGTTGATGTTGTGCGTGACGATCAGGACGGTGGCGTCGATCTGGGCGTTGATGTCGAGGATCAGCTGGCTCAGGTAGGCGGTGCGGACCGGGTCCAGACCCGAGTCGGGCTCGTCGCAGAGGATGATCTGCGGGTCCATCACCAGGGCGCGAGCCAGGCTGGCGCGCTTGCGCATACCACCGGAGATCTCACCGGGGAACTTCTTGTCGTCGCCGCCCAGACCCACCAGTTCCAGCTTCTCCATGACGATGTCACGGATTTCGCTTTCCTTCTTCTTGGTGTGCTCGCGCAGCGGGAAGGCGGCGTTGTCGTAGAGGTTCATCGAACCGAACAGCGCGCCGTCCTGGAACATCACGCCGAACAGCGTGCGGATCTCGTAGAGCTCCTTGGCCGAGCACTGCAGGATGTCGGTGCCGTCGATGACGACCGAGCCGCGCTCCGGGCGCAGCAGACCGATCAGCGACTTCAGGAACACCGATTTGCCGGTACCCGAGGGGCCCAGCAACACGCTGACCTCCCCGGCGGGGATCTCCAGCGTCACGTCTTCCCAAATTCTCGAGGACCCGAAGGACTTCGTGAGTCCGTTCACCTCGATAGCGACGCCCATGGGGATTCCTTCCGTTCACGCTCACGCCCGCCACCTGCCCTTTTGTGTGGCTTGAGTCACTGTAGCGCACGCTTCGCGCGCAAGATCAGCGTTGCACGGCACAGCCGGGAAAAAGTGGCCGTCCCGAGATCGCGTGGAAGCCCCGGCGGCTCAACTTATTTGACGCGCGTGTTAGCCAGGAGTCAAGCGGACGGCGCCCAGTTGCCGTGGAAGCCCATCGGCACCCGCTGCGGCAGGTGGACGGTGGCTACCGGCTCGAGCGTCTGCGCGTCCAGCAGCAGCAACTGCCCCTCGTCGCGGTCGCGGTGGTAGCCGAAACCCATCAGGATGCCGTCGTCCTCCGCGGCCGCGCCGGGGTTGGGCACAAACGACATCTCGCCGAGTAAAAGGCCCGCATCCAGCGGCGCCACCCGGCGCGATCCGGTCGCGTAGTCGTGCTTGAACAGGCCCGGGCCGCCGCCGGCGAACTGGGCGCCGACGGTGTAGCCGAAGCGGTGCCGCGCGCCCAGCAACTCCTCGTTGATGCGGGGGAATTCCTGGGACTGTTCGTCGCGGCATTCGGTGCGCACCGCGCCGGTGGTGAGGTTGACGGTCCAACGGTCCAGGACCGGGGTGCTCTCCCCCGGGCCGCGCCGGTCCCGGTCGAACATCCGGTCGTAGCGCACCACGTCGAGCACCAAAACCTCGGCGTCGCCGCGCATCTCGGAGTAGGCGTTCAGCGGGTGGTAGACGTAGCACGGTTCGATGTCGAACCAGCGCACGTCGTCGTTGCCGCCCTCGCGCGGCATGACCCCGATGCGCGCCGGGTAGCGCGGATTCCAGGCATACGGCATCCGGTCGGAGTGCCGGGCGTCGCGGTTCATCCGCGCGTTGATCGGGCCCGGCACCCGCACGCGCCCGATCAGCGACTGCAGCACCAGCCGGGCGGGCAGCGTCAGCCAGGGCGGCATGCGCTGCGGGAGCACCTGCACCGGGTCGAAGGTCACCGGCAGGTCGTAGATCACCACGTACTTCTCGGTGAGCGAGAAGTCGTGCATCATCGGCGAGCCGCCGACCTCGATGTCGACCGTGCGGCGGGCCCGACCCTGGGTGTCGATCACCGAGTACTGCACGGTCCGGCCGCGCGCGAACGAGTAAGAGACGGCGTGCAATTCGCCGGTCCGGGGGTCGCGGTGCGGGTGCGCGGTGTAACCCCCGGCCAGGGTGCCGTCGAAGTCGCAAGTTCCGACGGTGTCCAGGTCGTCGGTGAGTTCGTAGGTGGCGACGCCGCCCTCGACCAGGGCCAGGGTGCGCCCGGCGTGGCTGAGCGCGTTGGTGTTGGCGCCCAGGCTCAGCATCCCCGCGCGGCCGTCCAGCCGGCCCGGCGGCCGCTCGCCCAGCGCGTCGCTGACCCGCGGGCTGCGCACCCACCGGTTGCGGTACCAGCGGGCCTGCCCGTCGCGCAGCGCCACGCCGTGCACCATCCCGTCGCCGCTGAACCAGTGGTAGATCGCCGGGTCGACCTCGGCGGCCGGGTTGGGGCCGTTGCGCAGGTACCGCCCGTCGAGGTGTTGCGGGATGTGGCCGGTGACCGGCAGGTCGTGGGCGGTGACTTCCGCGGCGACGGGCGCCAGGAAGCCTTCGAGATACGGGTTGGGCGGTTTGCGGGTTTCCACGGTCGTCATCGCCGAGCTCCTATAACATCGTTATTTCAACGTTATTGGGACGGTACGCCACCGATGAGAAGATGACAAGGATGACTTCGGAAATGGCGGGCACCGTCCGCGACGACATGCTGCACGCCGCGGTCGGCCTGCTCGACGAGCACGGGCCCGACGCGCTGCAGGCCCGTAAGGTCGCCGGCGCGGCCGGCACCTCGACGATGGCGCTCTACACCCACTTCGGGGGGATGCGCGGGCTCATCGCCGAGGTCGCCGAGGAGGGGCTGCGCCAGTTCGACGCCGCCCTGACGGTGCCGGCGACCGATGACCCGGTCGCCGACCTGCTCGCGACCGGGGCCGCCTACCGGCGGTACGCCATCGAGCGCCCGCACATGTACCGCCTGATGTTCGGCAGCACCAGCGCGCACGGCATCAACGCCCCGACCCACAACGTCTTGACCCTCGCCGTCGCCGAGATCGAGCGGCACCACCCGAGCTTCGCGCACGTGGTGCGCGGGGTGCACCGGTGCGTGCTCGCCGGGCGGATCGGCGCGGCGGGACCGGCCACCGACGACGCGGCGGTGGTGGCCACCGCGGCCCAGTTCTGGGCGCTCATCCACGGTTTCGTGATGCTCGAGCTGGCGGGCTACTACGGCGCCGACGGCTCGGCCGTCGTGCCGGTGCTCAGCTCGATGACGACGAATCTGCTGATCGCGCTGGGTGATTCGCCGGAGCGGGTGGCCCGGTCCCTCGCGACGGCGACGCGAGATTTCCCGGAAACGCGACAAACCCCCGCGAGCCGGTGACGGCCGCGGGGGTTTGTCGCGTACGGGCTTACTTGACGGTGACGGTGGCGCCGGCGGCCTCCAACTTGGCCTTGGCCTCGTCGGCGGCCTCCTTGGCGACCTTCTCCAGCAGCGGCTTGGGAGCGCCGTCGACCAGGTCCTTGGCCTCCTTGAGGCCCAGGCCGGAGACGATCTCGCGGACCACCTTGATGACGCCGATCTTCTTGTCGCCGGCGGCCTCGAGGATGACGTCGAATTCCGACTGCTCCTCGGCGGCCTCGGCGGGCGCGCCGCCACCGGCGGGGCCGGCCGCGGCCACGGCGACCGGGGCGGCCGCGGTGACCTCGAAGGTCTCCTCGAACTTCTTGACGAAGTCCGAGAGCTCCAGCAGGGTCATTTCCTTGAAGGCGTCGAGCAGTTCGTCGCTGGACAGCTTGGGCATGGTGTGGGTCCTTCCTGAATTGGGTTGGGGTTATTCGGCTTCGGCCGGGGTTTCCGGGGCCTCGGCGGGTGCTTCCGAAGCGGGTTCTGCGGCGGGCTCGGCGGCGGCCGCCGCGCCCTCTGAGCCTGGTTGAGAGGCCTTCTTTTCCTGCAGCGCGGCCGCCAGCCGGGCCACCTGGGAGGCCGGGGCGGCGAACAGGCCCGCCGCCTTGGCGAGGTTGCCCTTCATGGCACCGGCCAGCTTGGCCAGCAGCACCTCGCGCGACTCCAGGTCGGCGATCCGCTCGACCTCGGCGACCGACAGCGCCCGGCCGTCCATGTAGCCGCCCTTGATGACCAGCGCCTTGTGGTCCTTGGCGAAGGTCTTGATCGCCTTGGCGGCGTCGACCGGCTCGCCGGTGACGAACGCGATGGCGGTGGGGCCGGCGAACAGCTCGTCGAGGCCCTCCACGCCGGCCTCCGACGCCGCCCGCTTGATCAGCGTGTTCTTGGCGACGGCGTAGGTGGCGGACCCGCTCAGCGAGCGGCGCAGCTCCGCCAGGTTGGCGACGGTCAGACCCCGGTACTCCGTGATCAGCGTCGCCGACGATTCCTTGAACTGCTCGGTGATATCCGCAACGGCGGTGGCCTTGTCAGCCCGGGCCATGCCTACCTCCTGATGTGAACGCGTCTGGAATCCCCCGCGAAACGACGAACGCCCCGGCGCAGGATGCGGCCGGGGCGTGAATATCGCCGGCGCGAGCCGGCGCTGTTGCTGCCTCGTCCTCCTGCGTGGGCCGCCGGGATGCTCCCGGACCTTCAACCGATTGCTCGGTGACCGACGGTCTTCGGTGGATCGGCCACCAGAATAGCCTCACCTCGGCGGTCGACCAAAACGGCGGTCAGCGCAGGCCCGCGAGCCGGGCCGCGCCGAGCAGGCCGGCGGTGGCGCCGAGCTCGGCCGGCAGCACCCGCAGACCGGCCAGGAAGTCCAGGCCGGCATACCGGGCGAGCTGCGCGCGCAGCGGGTCGAAGAGCACCCCGCCGGCCTGGGCCACGCCGCCGCCGACGACCACCACGTCCAGGTCGCAGACCGCCGCGACCGAGGCGATGGTCGCGGCGAGGGCGCCGGCACCCCGGCCGAACGCTCCGGCGGCGACCGGGTCACCGGCCGCCGCGGCGGCCGCCAGCTCCCGCGCGCCCGCGGCCCGCGGAGCGGACCAGCCGTGCTCCCGCGCCCAGCGCACCAGCGACGGTCCGGAGGCGACGGTCTCGACGCAACCGTGGCCGCCGCAGGTGCAGGGCCGGCCGTCCTGTTCCACCACGACGTGGCCGACGTGTCCGGCGTTGCCGGTGCGACCGCCGTAGGGGCGCCCGTCGAGCACCAGGCCGCCGCCGACACCGGTGGACACCACCATGCCCAGCAGGAAGCCCGCGTCGGCGGCCCGCCCCGCCCCGCGCCACTGCTCGCCGAGCGCCATGCACAGGCCGTCGCCGCCCAGCGCGACCGGCACCCCCGGCACCGCCGCCGCGACCCGGTCGCGCAGCGGAAAGCGGTCCCAGGAGTCGATGTTGATCGGGCTGACCGTCCCGGTGGGCAGGTCGACGGGGCCCGCCGACGCGACGCCCACCGCCCCGATCGGGCCGTCGGCGGCGCCGGCCGCGTCGGCGATGGCCGCGGCGACCGCGGCCCACACCTCCTCGGCCGAGGGCGCCGCGGCCGGGGTGGGCCGCACCGCCGTGTACACCAGCGCGCCGGCGGCGTCGACCAGCCCGGCGGCGATCTTGGTGCCGCCGATGTCCAGGCAGAGGGTCGGCACGGCGTCAGTGCCGGTGGGTGTTGTCGGGCTGACGAGGGTCGCCGGGGTGCTCGTAGCCGGGCGCGAACCGCACCCGCTCGGCCAGCCGCGCGTCCAGCCACAGCCGGAAGGCGCGGCGCCGGGCGGCGCCGCGCAGCTGAGCGGCGATCGCGGCCCGCACCTCGGCCAGCGGCGGGGCGGCCACCGCGGGCGGCCGCCAGCCATG
>NZ_LZKC01000053.1:0-16615 GCF_001672685.1 Mycobacterium sp. E2462 | reverse complement strand
CGCTGCTGGGCCTGCCCGTCGGGGATTATCCGCACTCACGACCGCCGCAAGCGGAGCTGCCTCCCGAGGCCAAGGCGCAACTGGAGCGGGCCTACCGGCGGCTGGGCCTGATCGATGCCTGACCGACATCGCGCGGCGGGTCCTGCGGGAACGCGAAAGGCCCGGCCGCATGTCGCAGCCGGGCCTTTCGCATCTGGGTTCTGCTACTGCTCGGCCTTCTGGCGGGCCTCTTCCGCCTTGGCCTTGCCGCGAGCCTTCTCGGCGGCGGCTTCCTTCTTGGCAGCGTCGCGCTGCGCCTCCGCCTTGTCCTGCTGGGCCTTGCCCTCGTCGATGAGGTCGTTGCGGCCGATGACGGTGCCGATGATCTCCTTGGCCTTCCCGAAGACATCCTCGACGATGCCGCGGATCAGCTCGATCGGCCCACTCTTGACGTCCACCATGTGTTTTCCCTCCCTGGTGTTGGGTATCTGTATGGACTTTTCCCGCGACCGCGGGGCGGGGAAACGTGATCGGGGGGTGGCGCTCACCACAGTGCTCACCACAGTGCGGCCGGGCCCTCGCCCGGCGAGCCGTTCGGGTCCGGTGGGCGGCCCGCGGGCGCGCGCGAGCTGTACCGAGCCCCCGCCGCGCTCGACAATCAGCTACATCGCGCCCATGATCTCTTCGTCGGTGGCCGGGAGGAAGGCTGAGGATGGACCGCTATGAGCTGCGCAGGCTCGACTACAGCCTGACGTCCGACCACGAGGCGCTGCAGGCGGCGTATCGCGACTTCTTCGACACCCACTGCACGATCGACACGGTTCGCGCCGCCGAGCAGACCGGTTTCGACGCGGATCTCTGGAACCGGTTGTGCGCCATGGGCGCAACGAGCATGGCCGTGGCGGAGTCGGCGGGCGGCGACGGTGCGACACTGGTCGACCTGACACTGGTGGCTGAGGAGATCGGCCGGTCGCTGGCCCCCGTTCCGTGGATCGACCAGGTCTGTACCGCGCGGTTGCTGGCGCGGCTGGGCGCCGTCGACTCCGACGTCGTCCACGGCAGGCGGCTCGCCGCGTTCGACCCCCAGCACGACACCGAGTTCGGGAGCCGGCTGCTGCCCAGCGGGTCGATCGCGGAGCAGGTCGTCATGCGCGACGGTGCCGAGATCGTTTCGCTGACGTTCGGCGGCCCACCGGCCAGGGTGGACAACGTCGGCCGGCTGCCGATGGCCTGGGTGGATCCGGCGGCCGCGCAAACCCGCACCGTCCTGGCCGGCGGTCCGGGCGCCGTCACGGAATATCAACGGGCGCTGGACGAATGGCGGGTGTTGACCGCCGCGGCGTTGGTGGGCCTGGTGGAGCAGGCCATGACCATCGCCGCCGAATTCGCGAAGACCCGCTACACGCTGGGTGTGCCGATCGCGACGCTGCAGGGCGTCTCGCATCCGCTGGCCAACATCGCGATCACCGTGCAGGGCGGCCGCAATCTCGCGCGCCGCGCGGCCTGGTTTCTGGACAACGAGCCGCACGAACGCCCGGAGCTGGCGCCCGCGGCCTACGTGTTCATGGCCGAGGAGGCGCCGAGGGCGGCGACCATGGCGGCGCATGTCCAAGGCGGTCTCGGCGTTTCGGTGGAGGCGGCCGCGGCGGCCTACCTGGTGCGGGCCCGTGGCTGGGCATTGGCCGGCGGCGACCCGGGCGCCAGCGCCAAACACGTCGGCGAGCTGGTGGCCACCCGGGAGGGCGGGACTTTCGGCTAGCGGGCCGCCGCCACCGCGGAGAATGCGCTTGGCGCGCAGCAGGTTTCGCGGTGGCCCGCCCGGTGGTTCACGCGATGGCGCCCGCCTTCTTGAGCTCCTCGATCCGATCCCAGTCCATCCCGAGTTCCATCAACACCAGCTCGGTGTGTTCGGAGGCCTGCGGCGCCCTGGTGGTCTGCAGCGGCTCGTGGTTGAACTGGACGGGCCCACGCACGACGCGGAACGGCCTTCCGCCGGCCGCGAGTTCCACCTCACAGATCATGTCGTTGGCCAGGGCCTGCTCGTCGTCGACCAGGTCGATGAGGCTTTGGAACGGCGCCCATTGACCCTTCATGGTCTTGAGGTGCTGTCGCCAATAGTCGAAGGGCTTGGCCAGGAACGCGTCTGCGATCAATGCGGAGGCCGCGTCGGCGTTCTGGATCAGCGGCAGCACATCGGAGAACCGCGGGTCGTCGGCCGCCTCGGGGATGCCGAGGTGCTCGAAGGTGTCGCGGATCAGGCCCGTCGGGCTGATGATGCACAGGTTGATCGTGCCGCCGTCGGCGGTGGTGTAGTTGCCCATGAACGGGTTGACCGACGCACCGGAACCCGGCATGGGCGTGCGCATCACCTCGCCGGTTTCCATGCCCTGCGTCACGCTCGCCCCCGCCGCCCACCACGCCGTGCTCAGCAGCGACACGTCGAGCTCCACGGCCTCGCCGGTGCGCTCGCGATGCAGCAGCGCGGCCGAGATGCCGCCGGCGATGAACATGCCGCCGATCGAATCACCGAACGCCGGAATGCCCTGTCCCAGTGCGCCACCCAGTGCCTCGGGTGTCAGCGCGTAACCGATGCCGCTGCGCGTCCAGAACGCCGTTCCGTCATAGCCGCCGGTGTCGCGCTCGGCCCCCTTGTCGCCGTAGGCCGACCCGCGGGCGTACACAATGTCGGGGTTCGCCGCCCGGATGTGCTCGACGTCGAACTTGTGTTTCTGCCGCTGCGCGGGAAGGTAATTCGTCAGGAACACATCCGCGGTCCTGGCCAGCTCGTAGAGCACTTCCTGACCACCGGGCGTGGAGACGTCGATCCCGACGCTGCGTTTGCCGCGGTTGGGGTGCTCCATCAGCGGATGCCGTTCCGGATCCACCTGGATGCCGCCCATGTTCACAAAGCCGCGCTGGGTGTCGCCGCGCGCCGGGTGCTCGACCTTGATGACGTCCGCGCCCCAGTCGGCAAGGATCGCTCCCGCCGCCGGCACGAACGTGAATTGTGCGACCTCCAAGACCCGGAAGCCGGCCATCACTTTGGTCATCGTCGCGCCCATGTCCTCACCCCGATCCGATCCGATCCGCCGCCGACTCAACCCGTGATCGCCTGCTCGCGCGCCCACCGGTAGTCGGCTTTCCCCGATGGGCTGCGCTCGATCGCCGGACGGAACACGATCTCCTTGGGAAGCTTGTAGCGCGCCAGCGTCCGCGCGGCGTGCGCCACCAAATCCGCGGGCTCGGCGCTGGCGCCGGGAGCCAGCGCCACCACGGCGACCACCTCCTGACCCCACCGCTCGCTGGGCCGGCCCGCGACCACGACGTCGGCCACCGCGGGATGCGACGCGACGGCCGTTTCGACCTCCTCGACGAAGATCTTTTCCCCACCGGAATTGATGGTCACCGAATCGCGGCCCAGCAATTCGATGGAACCGTCGCGGCCGTGGCGCGCCCGGTCGCCCGGTACGGCGTAGCGGACGCCGTCGATCACCGGGAAGGTCTTGGCCGTCTTGGCCGCATCGCCCTTGTAGCCGAGCGGGACGAAGCCGCGCTGCGCCAGCCAACCCATGCCGTCATGCCCCCGCGGCAGCAGCGCGGTCAGGTCCTCGGCGGTGACGAAGGTGTCCGGTCCGGCGTTGAAGGTGCCGGTGGCCACCGATCCCGCCGTCGACAGGTGGTGCATCTGCGCGCCGGTCTCCGAGGACCCGACGCCGTCGACCACCATGGCGTTCGGCAGCACCTCGATCAGCCGCTGCTTGACGAATGGGGTCAGCAGGGCACCACCGTTGGCGATGACCGCCAGCGATGACACGTCGGCGATCCCCTTCTCGATGGCGGTGACCAGCGGGCGCGCCATCGCATCGCCCACCACGGTCACCACCGAGACCTTCTCGCGTTCGACGGTGCGCACCACGTCGTCGGCGTCCAGATGGTCGACCACCGTGGGGAAAACGACGGACTGCCCCGTCGTGAGCGCGGTCATGACGCTCCATTGGGCCGCGCCGTGGATCAGCGGCGGCAGGACCATGAGTTTGGTGCCGGGGCCCCCGGCGGCACGTTCGACGATCTCGTCGAGGGAGTTCGACGGCTCGCCCGTCATCAGGTTGCGCCCGCCAAAGGACGTCATGAAGATGTCGTGTTGCCGCCACAGCACGCCCTTGGGCATGCCCGTGGTGCCGCCGGTGTAGAGCACGTACAAGTCGTCGGGCGAGTGGTGCAGCTGCGGAGCCGGCAGCCGCGCCCCGGTCGCGATAGCGTCCTCGTAATCGACTGCGCCGGGAAGCAATTCGTTTCCGGATTCGTCGGCGATCTGAATCAGGACGCGCAGCTGCGGCAGCTCGGGCAGCACCTCGGCCACGCGGGGCGCGAAGGCGGCGTGATACAGCAGCGCGGTCGCTGCCGAATCGTTGAGCAGATACGCGAGCTCGGCTTTGACGTAGCGGAAGTTGACGTTGAACGGCGCGACGCGCGCCTGGAAAGCGCCGAGCAGCGCTTCGACGAACTCGTTGCCGTTGTACGCGTAGAGGCCCAACAGATCCTGCCCGACCTCGTGCCCGGCGAGGGCGGCGCGCTCGGTGTGGCAGCCCAGCCCGCGGGAGTGCAGGTAGGCGGCGAGGTGCTCCGCCCGCGCGATGGTCTGGGCGTAGGTGAATCGTCGCTCGCCCTGGATCAGCAGCTCGCGGTCCCCGATGGCGGCGGCGACGCCCCTGGCGACGGCGGGCACCGTGAACTGCGTTGCGGTGTCGGACATCGTTCCCCTCACGGCTGATGCGGCAGCAGACGAACCATCAGGCCGTTGGCCTCGCTCAGCACGGTGCCATCGGCGGCTGTCATAGTAGCGTCAATGAAAACCTTGCGGCCGTCGACGCGATTGACGCCGCCCCAGGCGGTCAACGGTTGGTCGATCGGGGTGATGTTGCGATAGTCGACGTGCAGGAACGCCGTGCGCGTCGGCCGGACGCCCGCGGAAGTGACGACCATCCCGAAGAGCCAGTCGTAGAACAGCGGGATCACACCGCCGTGCACGGCGCGGTTGCCGCCGACGTGCGCGGTGCTGAAGTGGCCCGCCATTTGCACGCCGTCGGGCCCCAAGTCGGTCACCAGCCACGGCGGCATCAGGGGGTGGGCCAGCCCCGGCAAGCTCAGCACCCGGCCGGCCACCGCCTCGGTCTCCGGGACCTGATGGCCGTCCAGCAGCGCGCAGGCGCCCCGCAGGTGTGCGGTTGCGGCCGCCCACTGCGCGGCGTCCGGCTTGGTGGACACGGTCAGGTCTTGGAGGCGGCGCAGCGCCGCGATGAACGGCCCCAGTTCCTCCGGCGCATCCGTGACGGGCTTTACCTCGGGGAATCCGCCACGGACTTGCGGCGCGGTGTCGGTCATCGCGTCCTTTCGATTGAGCCCGCCCGGCGGGCCGCGTCGCGGCCCCGGGCGCCCGATACTAATTTGGTTACAGTATAGGTTTCAGCTGATCGGTGGTAGGTGGTGCGCAGCGCGCGGTGCCAGGGAAAGGTGGGTGAGGTGTCGTCAAAGGCGTTGAGCGGGTTGGGGGTCGCCACGGACATCGCTCGCGAGTTGAGCCTGCTGACGCCGCGCACGCTGATCGGGCTGCACGAATCGACCGGCTGGTCGGCGCTGTCGCCGCGCGGGGCCCGGCAGTTCGGCGAGGTCATGCTCGACGAGCTTGTGCTGAGCGGCTTTTCGGTGCTGGGCCGGAACCCGGCGGCGGTGCGGCCGCTCGCCTCCTGCGCCGCGGCGGCCGAGGAGCTGGCGTCGCTCGGCGTCGACGGCGCCCACGCGGACCCGGCGCCCCTGCGGGTGACCTCGCTGCGGCGGCGCAGCATCGCCGGACTGGCCTACGAGCGGATGACCTTCGAGCACGATCCGGCGCTGCCGGCGACGCTGGAGGCCGACGGGCTGGGCGGCCCGGCCAGGGCCGTGGTGCACCTGTGCCGGCATAGCGACGGGCCGCGGCCCTGGCTGGTGTGGGTGCACGGCGCCGGGCAGGGTGGGGCCGAGGACCTCGTGCTGTCCCGGATCGGTCGGATCCACCGTGAGCTGGGCTACAACGTCGCGATGCCGGTGCAACCCGGCCACGGCTGCCGGCGCCGCGAATGGCCGACCTACCCGGACATGGACCCGCTGGGCAACGTCGCGGGAATGATCCGGGTGGTCTCCGAGGTGCGCGCGGTGCTGCGGTGGGTGCGCCCGCAGGCCAATGCCGTTGTCGTCGCCGGCATTTCGATGGGTACCCCGGTCGCCACGCTGGTCTCTCACTTGGAGGACGGCGTCGACGCGGTGGCCTTGTACACGCCGATCCTCGGGCTCAACGCGATGATCGCCCGGCACCTGGGACGCTGGGGCAGCTCCCGCGACGAGTTCCGCGCGCTGCTGGCCTCGCCGGAGGTCACCGCGTTGACGTCGGTCATCGACCCGTTGGCGGTCACGCCCAAGCCGCCGCCGCACCGCCGGCTGATCGTGGGGGCGTGGCACGACCGGATGGCCATGCGCGGGCCCGCCCTTGCACTGCAGGAACGTTGGAACGGCCAGCTCTACTGGTACGACGGCAGCCACGTCGGACACGTGTTCTCCCGGCGGGTGCAGGGGGTCACCCGCCGCTTCCTGCGAGAGGTGGCCGATGCGGCGCCAGATTGACGCGACGGGGTGTCGGATTGCGGTTTCAGGGCAAGGAGTGTGGACGTGAGTGAGCGGGCGCTCGACGAGTTGGGCTTCTACTTGCTGGCCGGGGCCGGGGGTGCGGGCCCGGCGTCGTTGATGGACGAGGCCCGCCGCGGCGAGGAACTGGGTTTGGGCACCGCGTTCATCTCCGAGCGCTGGAACGTCAAGGAGGCCTCGTCCTTGGTCGGGGCTGCGTGCGCGGTCACCGACCGCATGCAGATCGCTACCGCCGCAACCAATCACAACACCCGGCACCCCCTGATCACCGCGTCGTGGGCGACCACCATGCATCGGCTCTCCGGCGGGCGTTTCACGCTGGGCATCGGCAGGGGCATCGCCGCGATCTACGGCGCCTTCGGCATACCGGCGATCACGACGGCGCAGATGCAGGACTGGGCCCAGGTGATGCGCCGGCTCTGGCGCGGCGAGCTGATCCTCAACCACGACGGGCCGATGGGCAAGTATCCCATCCTGTTCCTCGACCCGGACTTCGACGAGGACATCCGCCTGGCGCTGGTGGCGTTCGGACCCAACACCCTCGAACTCGGCGGCCGGATCTTCGACGACGTCATCCTGCACACCTACTTCACGCCCGAGACGCTGCAACGCTGTGTGGCGACCGTCAAATCCGCCGCGGAGCGGGCGGGCCGTGACCCTTCCGACGTCCGGGTCTGGTCGTGCCTGGCCACCGTCGGCGACCACCTGCCCGAACACCTGCGGCTGAAGAAGACCGTCGCGCGCCTAGCCACCTACCTGCAGGGCTACGGTGATCTGTTGGTCCGCACGAATGACTGGGATCCTGCTGTGCTGCAACGGTTTCGGCAGGACCCGGTGGTCACCTCGATCGCGGGCGGGATCGACCACAAGGGCACCCCGGAGCAGATCGAGCACATCGCCACGCTGATCCCCGACGCATGGCTGGAGCCCGCCGCCACGGGCTCGGCCGGTCAGTGCGTGGACCGGATCCGTCGCGAATTCGACTACGGCGCCGACGCGGTCATCATGCACGGCGCGACGCCCGATGAGCTCGAGCCGATCGTGGCGACGTACCGGTCCGGCCTCACGGCAGGATGACGGTCCGGCTCACCGGTTCGGCCGCGGCCTGCCGCGCCGAGATGCCGCGCAGCAAGGCCGCCAACAGCGCGTCGCGGGTCTCGCGCGGGTCGATCAGCTCGTCGAACCCCAGCCGCTCAGCCGACCGGTAGGACGCCTGCAACTCGGCGTCGCGCAACGCGGCCGAAAGGTCCTCGCCGGCGTGGGCGGCGCGGCTGAGCGCCGCGGCGCTCATGGCGCCCATCGTCGCGGCGGGATAGGCGAACGTCGCCACCTGATGGTCGAAGCCCAGCAGCGACATCACCATCGAGCCAAACCCGTACGCCTTGCGCAGCGTGAGGTGCAGCTTCACCGTGGTCGCCGCCGTCTGCGCGGCGAACATCCGCCCACCGGCGCGCAGCACCCCGGCGCGTTCGGACCGGCTGCCCGGCAACATGCCGGGATTGTCGGCGAGGAACACGAGCGGCAGATGGAACGAATCGGCGACCATGATGAAATGCGCCGCCTTGTCCGCGGCGGAGGCGTCGATGGAGCCCGCCAGCACCTGCGGCTGGTTGGCCACCACCGCGACCGGCTGGCCGCCGAGGTGTGCGAGTGCGCAGATGATCGCCCTGCCGTACCGCGGTTGTATTTCGAACCAGTCCGGCCGGTCGAACACCACGTCGAGCACCGCGCGCATGTCGTAACCGCGGCGGTTGTCGCGCGAGACGATGTCGAGCAACTCGGGGGTCTGCCGCGGGCCGCTCGACTCGCCCGGGTCGGCCGCGGGCGGCGGGTAGGACCACCCGCTGGGCGGGAAATAGGACAGGTAACGGCGGATGTCGTCGAGCACCTCTTCGTCGGATTCGGCGACATTGTGGATCACCCCGCTGGGCAGGGCGACGCCGGGTCCGCCGAGCTCCTCCTTCGAAACGTCCTCTCCCGTCGACTCTTTGACCACGGGCGGCCCGGCCGTGAAGATGGCACCCTGGGCGCTCATGATCCGGAAGTCACAGACGGGAGCGACCAACGCGCCGTGCCCGGCGGACGGCCCGAGCACCGCGGCGACGGTGGGGACGCGACCCGAGCACTGAGTTTGGGCGAGCAGGTCCGTCGGGGTGCGGCCGTAGTGTTCCTCAGCCGCCCGGAACCCGGCGCCTTCGAGCAGCATCACCAACGGAATCTTGTCGCGCAGCGCCAATTCCGCGATGCGAAATCGCTTGGCGTTGTTACCCGGGCCGATGCTGCCCGCCAGGGTCGTAAAGTCCTCCGCCCCCAGCATCACCGGGGACCCGTTGATCCGGCCCGATCCGACGACGACGCCGTCGGCGGCGATCTCGCCGCCGGCCAGGGTGCCGATCTCGCGAAAGCTGCCGGGGTCGAGGAGGTAGTCGATGCGAGCCCGGGCGTCGAGCTTGCCGCGGCCGCGGTGCTTGTCGAGCCGTTCGGCGCCACCCATCGCCCGCGCGTGCCGCCGACGACGGTCGAGATCGGCCAACGTCTCGTCCCAGCCCTGCGATTTCGTCATCCTCTGTTCCTACCTCGTGCCGTCCCGGACGTCCGAGCGGGCTCTGCGGCCTTGCATACTGAATTGCTTACGGTAAAGTTGCCCACACTGTCGATGGACCCGGCAAGGGCCTTGGCGCCAAAGGAGTCCGGTGACCGCAACGACTGTGGACGAAGCCGCTAACGCGCTGGCCGATCCGGATGCCTACACCGACGAACGGGCGCTGCACGCGGCGCTGACCCACCTGCGCGCCCGGGCGCCGGTGTCGCGGGTCGAGGTGGCCGGGTACCGCCCATTCTGGGCGGTCACCAAACACGCCGATGTGATGGCCATCGAACGCGACAACACGCTGTTCACCAACTGGCCGCGTCCGGTGTTGACCACCGCGGCCGGCGACGACCTGCAGGCCGCCGCCGGCGTGCGCACGTTGATCCACCTCGACGATCCGCAACACCGGGTGGTGCGGGCGATCGGCTCGGACTGGTTTCGGCCAAAGGCCATGCGCGATGAAGATGCGCGTCGACGAGCTGGCCAAAAGTTACGTCGACAAGATGCTGGCGGCCGGCCCCGAATGCGACTTCGTGCAGGAGGTGGCCGTCAACTACCCCCTATACGTGATCATGTCGCTGCTGGGCTTGCCCGAGGCGGACTTTTCCCGCATGCTCACCCTCACCCAGGAGCTGTTCGGCAGCGACGACTCCGAATACCGGCGGGGCGCCACGAACGACGATCAGCTGCCGGCGTTGCTCGACATGTTCGGGTACTTCAACGGCGTGACCGCCGCGCGCCGTGAGCGCCCGACCGAGGACCTCGCGTCGGCGATCGCCAACGCCCGCATCGACGGCGAACCGTTGTCGGACATCGAGACGGTTTCCTACTACCTGATCGTGGCCACCGCCGGTCACGACACCACCAGCGCGACCATCTCCGGCGGCTTGCAGGCGTTCATCGAGAATCCGGACCAGCTCGACCGCCTGCGCGACGACCTCACCCTCATGCCGCTGGCGGTCGAGGAGATGATCCGCTGGGTGACGCCGGTCAAGGCCTTCATGCGCACCGCCGCCGCGGACACCACCGTGCGCGGCGTCCGGATCGCCGCGGGGGAGTCGGTCTTGTTGTCGTACGTCTCGGCCAACCGCGACGAGGACGTCTTCGCCGAGCCGTTCCGCTTCGACGTCGGGCGTGACCCCAACAAGCATCTGGCCTTCGGCTATGGCGTGCACTTCTGCATGGGTGCCGCCCTGGCCCGAATGGAGGTCAGCAGCTTCTTCACCGAGCTGTTGCCCAGACTGAAATCCATTGAGCTGCAGGCTGATCCGGAGTTGACTGCCACCACTTTCGTCGGCGGCCTCAAGCACCTGCCGGTGCGCTACGCGCTGACCTAAGCGGCCTCTTGGCTCGCTACTTCTGCGAGATCCGCTGCGGCGACGCCAACACCGCAGCGGCCCTGCGCGAATCGCGTCAGAGCTTCGACGTCGAGTTGCGGTCCAATTCCCGTCGCTGAGCGGCCCGCTTACCGCGTGCTCGCTACACTCCGGCCTGGAGGTCTCGCAATGACGCGCAGGACGGTAGTCATCACCGGTGCCAGCGACGGCATCGGTGCGGCCGCGGCGCGGCGCCTCAGCCGCAGCGGCAATCGGGTCGTCGTCGTCGGCCGCTCCCCATCGAAGACCGCGGCGGTGGCCGCCGAGTTGGACGCGGACTGCTTCGTGGTCGATTACGCCGACCTGTCCCAGGTGCGGGCGCTCGCGGACAAGCTGCGTTCGCAGTACCCGCGCATCGACGTCCTGCTCAACAATGCGGGCGGGATGGCCAGCACGGTGGAGCTGACGCCCGATGGTTATGAACGCACCTATCAGGTCAACTATCTCGCGCCGTTCCTGTTGACCACGAGCTTGCTGGACGTGCTGCTGGAATCCCGCGCCACGATCGTCAACACCACCAGTTCGTCGCACAAGCTGATCGTCCGTGCCGGCGTCGACGACTTGGAGAACACCGCCAGCCGCCGGCCTGCCGCCGGTTACGCGCTTTCGAAGCTCGCGATCGTGTTGTTCACCAAGGAATTACACCGGCGCTACCATGTCGGCGGCCTTGCCGTCGCGGCCGTGCATCCCGGCAACGTCAACTCCAACATCGGCGTCGCCTCCGGGTCGCGATTCCTGGTCTTCATGCAGCGGCACACCCCGGCGGTGCTGTTCATCTCCACCCCGGACCAGGGCGCCGAACCGTTGGTGCGGCTGGCGTCGAGCGCGCCCGTGGCCGACTGGACGCCCGGCGCGTACTACGCCAAGCGCAAGATCGCCAAGACCAGTCGCCTGGCGAACGACCCGCGATTGGCCGCCGACCTGTGGGAGCGCACCGCGGCCAGGCTCGGCTGAGCACGCCGGCCCGGGAGATCTGCGATACTGACTAGTATCGAAACGATACTGACGGGTATGCTGCTGCACATGTCGCCCGTCAAACCGCTGCGCACCCGCCCGACCCGGGGCGAGGTTCGCGACCGGATCCTGGATGCGGCGGCGAAGGTGTTCGCCGCGGAGGGTTTCGCCGGCGCCACCATCGACGCGATCGGTCAGGCCGCGGGCTTCACCAAGGGTGCGGTCTATTCCAATTTCGAATCGAAGGACGAGCTGTTTCTGGCTCTGCTCGACCGCGAGTTCGAGTCGCGCGGCGAGCAGATCGCGATAGCGCTGGACCGCAGCGATGGCGACACCGGCGCCGCCGCGCGCGAGGTGAGCCGGTCGGTGCTCGACTCGGTCCGCGACCATTCCGACTACTACGTGCTGCTCGTCGAGTACTGGCTGCGCGCTCAGCGGGATCCACAGCTTCGAGACCGCCTGATCGAGCGCCGGCGCGCCGCGGCCGGCCAGGCGCTGCGCATCGTCGAATCGAGCGACACCGTGCCGGGCGACCGGCGGTTGACCGACATCGCGCAGCTCGTCGTCACCCTCAACCTGGGCGTCGCGATGGAAGAGGTCCTGCGTCCGGGAACCATCAACCCCGACCTGCTTTCGCGGCTGATCACCGCACTGCTGCAATCGATCCCGGTTTCGGGCGAATAGGGAAAGCCACACCATGGATGCCAACGAACCAGACGACATCGCACCGGTGATCACCGCCGCCGGGTTGGGGGTCGACGGTGAGCACGGGCCGCTGTTCTCCGGAGTCGACTTGGCCTTGACGCCCGGATTTCACGCCATCCAGATGCCCGGGGGTCCCGGTCAGACGACGCTGTTGTTGACGCTGGCGGGACGATTCAAGGCCAGTCACGGCACGCTGAGCGTGCTCGGCGAAACGACGCCACGCGCGATCCGCCGCCTGTGCGCGATCGCGGCGTTCGACGACATCGATGAACTCGAAGAGTCGGTGACCGTGGCGACCGTCCTCGCCGAGCAACGCCGGTGGTTGGCGCCGTGGTATTCGCTGGTGCCGCTGCAAGCCGGGCAGGCCGAGCTGACGGAGGTCTTCGGCGACATGCCGCCGCCGTCTTCGGACACCTACATCGTCGAATTGTCGGACCTGGAACTCTTTTTACTGCGCATCACGCTCGCGCTGCTGTCGAATCGTCCGCTGCTGGTGGTCGGTGACCTCGAGCAAGTGCGCGACAACTCCCGGCGAGCGACCGCGGTGGAACGGCTGGGCGTGATCGCCCAGCAGCGCACCGTCGTCGTCGGGGTGACCAATCCGCTCGGCGCCGACGCACCCGAGCACGAGCTTCACGATCGCCGCGTCCTGACCGGAGGAAATTGACGATGTTGGCTGGACTCGCATTCGGCTCGGAGATCAAGCGTTTCGGTCGCAGCCGGTTGACGCGCGTGGCGATCGTCGTGCTGATGTTGCTGCCGCTGGTCTACGGGGCGCTGTACCTGTGGGCGTTCTGGGATCCCTTCGGCCACACCAACAAGATGCCGGTGGCGCTGGTCAACTCCGACCGGGGCGCCGTCGTGTCCGGGCAGCAGTTCAACGCGGGCGCGGAGATCGCCAAAAGCCTGACCGCGGACGGCGGCCTCGACTGGCACGTGGTGGACTTGGCCGAGGCGCGCAACGGGGTCGACCACGGCCAGTACTACTTCATGGTGGAATTGCCGCCGGACTTCAGCGCGGCGATCGCGTCACCGGTGACGGGGCAGCCCAAGAAGGCCAACCTGATCGCCGTCTACAACGACGCCAACAACTACATCTCGACGAGTATCGGTCGCACCGCCCTCGGCCAGGTGCTCAACGCGGTATCCAGCCGGATCTCGGGGCAGGCCGTCAATCAGCTGCTGTCGGTGGTGATTTCGTCCGGATCGGGGATCAAGCAGGCGGCGGACGGGGCCGCGCAACTCGACGACGGGGCCGGTCAGCTGGTGGCCGGCCTGGACACCGCGCGGTCCGGCTCGGCGAAGCTTTCCGCCGGTGCCAAGCAACTGTCGGACGGAATCAACCAGGCCACCGACCCGCTGCTCGCCGTGACCAAGGCGTTGTCGCAAATCGGCGGCAGCACGCAGCAATTGCAACAGGGTGCCGCCGCGCTCACGCAGGCCAACGACCAGATCGGTGCCATCTCCGCGGCACAGGACGCCGCCGCGAACTCGCTGACGTCGGTGATCGATCAGCTTTCCGCACGGCAGGATCCGCTGGCGAACAACCTGCGCGGCGTCCAGGATCAACTCCGGGGTCACCAATTCACGCCGCAGATCCGCCAACAGCTCGTCGATGCGCAGAACGCGGCGATCAATCTGACGTCGGGGTTGCGTAATCCCGGCAGTCCGCTCGCGTCGGGGCTCGACCAGGTGGGCAACAAGGGACAGGAGCTGACCAACAAGCTCACCCAGCTGCGCGACGGAGCCCAGCAAGTGTCCACCGGTAACGCACAATTGGCCGAGGGCATCGCCAAGCTCGACGACGGCGCACACCAACTCAAGGCGGGGTCGGCCGAGCTGGCGACCAAGCTTGCCGACGGTGCCAAGCAGGTGCCCAACTGGACCAGCCAGCAAAAGGACTCGGTCGCCGACACCATCGGTGGTCCGGTGCAACTCGAAGCTTCGCATGAGAACGCCGCGCCCAACTTCGGCACCGGGATGGCCCCGTTCTTCCTCACGCTCGCCCTGTTTTTCGGCGCATTGGTGCTGTGGATGGTGTTACGGCCCTTGCAGACTCGTCCGATCGCCGCGGAGGTGCTGGCGATTCGCGTGGTGCTTGCCAGCTACCTGCCCGCTGCCGCGATCGCGTTGTGCCAGGCCGCGGTCCTTTACTGCGTGGTCCGATTCGCCCTCGGGATGCACGCCGTGCATCCGGTCGCGATGCTGATATTCATGGTGCTGATCTCCGCCGCGTTCGTCGCCGCCACGCAGGCGATCAATGCGCTCGTCGGTCCGGCAGTGGGCCGGGTGCTGATCATGGCGCTGCTCATGTTGCAGCTCGTGAGCGCGGGCGGCATGTATCCCGTGGAAACCACGTCGCGGCCGTTTCAGGTCCTGCACCGCTTCGACCCGATGACCTATGGCGTCAACGGATTGCGCCAGCTCATCCTCGGCGGCATCGACGCCAGGCTGTGGCAGGCGGTCATCGTGCTGATCGGGATAACGGCTGTCGCGCTGGTAATCTCGTGCCTGTCGGCGCGAAGGGACCGGCTGTGGAACCTCAGCAGGCTGATTCCCGCGATCAAGATGTAGGCGGCGCCGTCAGCCGATCCCGAAATCGATGACGCCGCGGATGATCTCGCCGTTACGCAGGTCGTCGTAGGCGTCGTTGATCTGGTCGAGGGCGTAGCGCTTGGTGATCATCTCGTCGAGCTGGAGTTGGCCGGTCTGATACAAGGTGGCCAAGCGGGCGATGTCCGCCCTCGGGTTGCACGAGCCGAAGACGGTGCCCGCCAACGTCTTGTTCATCAAGATGAAGTCCTGCAGGTCGATCTTGACCGATCGGGTCAGCTGCGAGGTCATGCCGGTGAGCACGCACGTCCCCCCTTTGCGGGTGAGCGCCAGGGCGTCCCGGACGTCACCGGCCGCGATCAGTGACGGCGACACCACCACCGCGTCGGCCATCACCCCGTAGGTCAGTTCCCGCACCACCTCCGCGGCCTCGGCGACCGTGGGGACGCTGTGGGTGGCGCCGAACCGCAGCGCCGACTTGCGTTTGAACTCGACCGGGTCGACGGCGACGACGGCCGCGGCGCCGCCGATGCGGGCGCCTTGCACCGCGCCCGTTCCGATCCCGCCCACCCCGACCACGACGATGGTGTCACCGGCGCGCATGCCCGAGCGATTCGTGACGGAGCCATAGCCCGTGGGAATGGCGCACGATAGCAGCGCGCTGGGCGCCAACGGCAGGTGCGGTTCGATCTTGACCAGTGAATCAGTCGACACCACAGTGTGTTCGGCGAACGCGCCCACCTTGGCCAGGTGGCCCAGCGGCCGGCCGTCGGCGGTGTGGTGGCGAAACGTGCCGTCGGTGGGCATGCCGGGAACCATGGTGCCGATGCCGGCATCACACAGGTATTCCATCCCCGTGGCGCACCATCGGCACTGGCCGCACACCGCGACGAACGACATGACCACGTGATCACCGGGAGCGAATCCGGTGACGCCGCTGCCGATTTCGCGGACGATGCCGGCGCCCTCGTGGCCACCGATGGTCGGGAACATCGTCGGCAGGCCCAGCGATCGCATTACCTCGTTGGGTGCCGACATGTCGCCCTGCAGGATGTGTTCGTCCGAGTGGCACAGGCCGGCGGCGGCCATCTGGACCAGCACCTCGCCCGCGCGGGGCGGGTCGAGCTCGAACTCCTCGACCGACCACGGGCCGCCGACGTCGTGCAGGACCGCTGCCCGGCTTCTCAACCGCGCCTCACGCGGCCGGGGCGAACGTGACGGGCAGCTTGTTCGGCGACCGGAAGGTGAGCCCGACGATCTTGGGCTCCTCGCCCGTGCCGTCGTCGGGAGCCAAGGCCAGATCCCTGACACGATCGAACAGGCTGTTGAGCATGACCCGGGTTTCCAGCCGCGCCAGATGCATCCCGAGACACATGTGGATGCCGCCGGCGAACGCGATGTGGGCTTGGCGCGGTCGGCGGATGTCGAAGGTGTTGGGGTCGGCCCACCGGCGCTCGTCGCGGTTGGCCGAGCCCATGCACATGTCGATCTGCGCGCCGGCCGGAATGGTCTTGCCGCCGAGGACCACCTCCTCGGTGGTGGTCCGCATGACCATCGTCAGCGGCGTCTCGAACCGCAGTCCCTCCTCGATCGCCATCGGGATCAGCGAGCGGTCCCCGGTGACCAGCGCCAGCTGCTCGGGGTGGGTCAACAGCAGGTACAGCAGGTTGCCCGACGACCGGTAGGTGGTCTCCAACCCGGCCGGCAGCAGCAGGCGCAGGAACGCGATGATGGCCTCGTCGGTGAGCCGCTCCCCGTCGATCTCCGCTGTGACCAGGTCGCC